>JAIXOW010000288.1 GCA_027486615.1 Oxalobacteraceae bacterium
CAACCGCAACCCTGCCAACCCGGCCCCAGGCAACCGCAACCCTGCCAACCCGGCCAACCCGGCCAACCCGGCCCCAGGCAACCGCAACCCGGCCAACCCGGCCCCAGGCAACCGCAACCCGGCCCCAGGCAACCGCAACCCTGCCAACCCGGCCCCAGGCAACCGCAACCCTGCCAACCCGGCCAACCGCGACCCTGCCAACCCGGCCAACCGCAACCACCCGGGCAACCGCAACAACCCGGCCCCTCGCAACCTCGTGAGCTAAGGCACCGACGGGTTCCTTTGGCTGCCACAGCAAACCCAATGGCGAAAGACTTCTCCGCACCCCACGGTGGCGTATATGGTGTTCATTTCACCAAGAGGTGGATGGAGAAGTTTGAGGTCGTCCGTAAAAGGCCCGAATTTCGTCCCATTGCTGTCCACACCCTGGCCAAGGCCAGAAATGGGAAAATGCAAATTTTGTCGGTTCAATTCGGTAATTCTATTCTAGAGGGGACCTGGCCCCGTATCATGGAAGTCCTGTTCAGCAAAATGATTCAAGCCACCGAAAATTCCTTTGAAGAGGATGCAGCTGCCCAGATGGCAGCCAGCAACGGTCCAACAGCTGCCTAGATGGCAGCCAGCAACGCTCCAACAGCTGCCCAGATGGCAGCCAGCAACGTTAAAAATTAAATTTTTCTTGCATTTTTTCATTTGCAAGGGTTTTTGTTTATTACTGTACATTTTGTAAATAAGTCTTGAGATGGCCTTACTACGAACGGCCAAAAACCTGGATTAAATTAGTAAGAAACCTCGACTTTAAAATGTAAATACTTGTGACATAGACCCTGCCTGCACTAATTATCTGACTTTTTCTTCGACCTTTAGTAATTTAACTTTATGTTTGACTTTTTAAATCTCGTCTGTAGACTATTTTTAAAAAGAACTATTGTCTATTGTGAACAATTTTTAGAAAAATGATAATAAAATATGGAGAATAATGAATATTTGTTTGTTTGATTCTTTGTCTAAGTTTATGCCATTTTTAGGCTAGATATTAGTTTTTTAAATAGGGCCTTTTCATTTTTGCATTTAAACGAGACAAAATTATGGGTTAAGTCAGTGTTTTTCAACTGGGTTCCGCGTTGCTGGGTTCCATGAAAATGCTAAAAATAGTAATAGGAAATTTTCAAAAGGTTCCGCGACTTTAAAAAGGTTAAAAAACACTGGAGCACTACTTCTGTGTAACAACTGATATTTATTTGTTCCAAGAGAGATGATGCCAAACGACACTTAGGATAGACCATTTTGTACAACGCTGCACAACAGCGGATCAGATTGGAAGAAATGAATAACGAGCTTGTGGAACAACACAATAACCACTTGTTAACACAGTATCTCGTCAAATTTCGTTTAAGCTTCAAAGTTCAAACAAAAAACGAAAAGTCAGTAGCATTCTAAGTTTATTGGTATCAAAGGAAATTGTAAGCAGATTAAAATTCGTATCATAATGTCAAATATTAAAGGAGGAAAAGAATGTTTTGCCTTTAAATACTAAAAAGGCAGCTAAAGCCAAAACGTGAATGCAAAATCAGAAATTTTTAGATATATGCAGACATAGATTGCCGATTATTAATAATTTTAAGTTCTAAAATATAAAAACAGCGTACAAGTAGTTTTGTACATGTACATTGATCATGTAATAATTGGCCTAGGCGGCAGCAGCAACTTCGTCGTCTTCATCAATATCGGCGAGTGAAATAATTTGCACTCCGTAGCGTCGATAGTTGTAGACTCTTTTCTGCTGTTGTAAGAGGCCGCCTGTTCGCCTTGGTGGACAGGGACACTGTGCTAGGGCATTGGCGACTTTGACACTTGAATCATTGCGCGGGGGAGGTTGGCCGAGGTCATGTGACCTTTGAAGACTTCCTGGCTTACAAAGGTACAATGCTTCGTACCCCTTTTCAAGCTCTGCGACGAGCACTGGAGAGGCGATGGCCCTTCCGGGAACAACAGGGTAGTCTTGCACTGAGCTTACGGGGGCTGTTGCCCTGGCTTTCTTAGCCGGGGTCTCATATCCTGAATCATGAGTGACTCGAAGCGAAGATGCGAGTTTGGCATCAGCAGTCTCTGTCCGGATTTTAGCCTCTTGACGAGCACTGACAACGAAACTGAAAAGAATATTTCAATATTTAACGTTTTATCATTCACTCAGGCAGTGTTGCCAGATTTTTTTCCTAAAAATCAGCTAAAATTTTTCTAAAAGAGCCTAAAAAGTAACCAACTGTTATTTTGAAATTTTTAAGGCTTTAAAACTCAATTATGTGTACACTACTTGTACATTGAAATAGTTATTTACAATTCTAACAAGTCACTTCGTAGGCCTTATTCACACAAGACATTTTCGCTTACAATATTGCAATAAAAAGATAAAAGATATTGCAATAAAAAGACATTTTTCAACCAATATTTTTTTCACCTTGTGAATTGAAAATATTTTTTTTCTGTTTATTTGACTAGATTTTGAAATGTAAGTAGTACAATATTTTGACAAAAAAATGTCTTTTTATCTTTTTATCACAATATCTTTTTATCGCAATCTCTTAACGAAATATAAAGTACCTTGATTTGTAGTTCGTTAAGAGCTTACCTTGGCTTTTAGACATCCATGGCTCAGAATTATCTTTTTATCAATATCTTTTTATCGCAATATCGCGTGCAAAAATGTCTAGTGTGTAAATACCACATGGGATGTCAAGTGGGAGTTATGTGTGTTTGATTTGTCATTAACCAGGGAAATTTTAATAATAAGTCAATACAAAATTTTTGTCAGAAATTGACCTGAAAAGTAGGCAAATCTGGCAAAAAATGATAAGGTAAATTATAATGCAAAAAGTTAAAATTTAAACAAATAAAATTACCTCCGAATAGCTTCCGGCTCTGAATTAGCCACTGCTAAAGTTGAACAGAGCAAAGCGAGTGGCTTAGGTGTGTGACGTCGAAGACCTTCAGGGAAAGGCCCACACGCTTTGTCGTACCTCACGTAGCCAGGCAAATGCCTGGGTTGGACGGTGTTGGTACCCTCAAGCTGATCATATAGATTCTGAACATAGGGAGATCGAGGAAACATTTTTAACACCTGTATTGATTTCTTTAGCGTAACTTAGGAATTAATTAGATATCAAAGTAAAAAGAAAAGAAGCTTTTCTCAGAAACAAAACAGAGCACATTACTTACCGGTATCTGCGTTAAGGAACCTATTAAATTGTAGCTGTTAATTGTAATGGAATTTGCTGGCAAACTTGTAGCATTATTACAATAAGAAAAGTGATTCCTGTTTCGTTTTCTTCTTTTTCTTTTCATTTACGCAACAAATGAGATCCATTGATGTGGCCCAAAGAAAGGATTACCTTGTGAGATTTAGTTTTATTGCAAACGTCAACCGGTTTTGGCGTCAATCATGGAGAACTTTACTAAAGTTCTTTAATGTAAAAACAACAATTCTCTAAAATTCTTTGTCAAGAACATTATGTCAGAGAAGATGGTTCATATAATTTCAAAATAATCTTTAATAAGATGGTCATATATAATAAAAAAGTGAAATATTTTCTTTTACCTTGACTTATAAAAGTTTATTGTGATTAAATACCAGTGTAAAATTATTTGCAAAGTGCGGGATTCGAACCCTCGCACGTGTACTAAAGCTTAAATCTGGCGCCTTAGACCACTCGGCCAACTTGGCTTAGTAATGTTGACATTCACCAAGAGTAAAAATATTTAAAAAAAAAATTGGAATCGACAATGAACTAATTTTATTATTCAGATTCAGAATTTAAAATTCTCTAATAGTAAAATGAACTAGATTTTTCAGAGGCCTAATGAGAGAAACAAAGTTAATTTTGGAAAATTTGTTATTTAAGGCTGGAAGTATATAAGACAAAAGCTTGACAAAGTTCGAGCTTGAGAACCAAAGGTCCAGCTCGGGAGGACTAAAAAACTCAAAATCTTTCACTCAAAAACATTCATGAGTAAAAACTTTAATTTTGTGCATCTTATTTTTGTAATACGTAAGAAATTAACTCCAATGCTTAAAATAGCTGAAGTAGTAGTAGTGTTTAGTGGAAACTTGACAAACAATTTCACAGGAAGGCCGGGTCTATTTCCCATGACCCCACCTAACCAGATACATCATGATTTTGACACTAATGAGTTCATTTGTAGACATTCGGAAATCAGTGACGCTGATCAACATCCGGACATCCGACGTCACGGGTGTGACGATATAGTTACTGAAACCGGAAATCCCTCGTCAACATTCTGATGACGTCACTTGGAAATATAATACGGTATATATGCAATAACTACCCAGTAGTAGCCATCGATTCCTTTGGTGAATTTGAAGGCAGA
>JAIXOW010000216.1 GCA_027486615.1 Oxalobacteraceae bacterium
ACATTATCAGCAGAATAAACCCTCAACGGCATTTTTGGTTGGTAGGTAGCGAGTGAATCAATATCTGGCAGATTCGGATACGCCATCATCAGCATGAATCCAATCAAAAGCGCGCCTATCACCGCCAGACCAGTTGCAATACCAAAAACACTTAGTACGAGCTTTACCGCTGTGGGTAATTTACGTATTGATGTCTGCTTGGGGTTGGCCCCGTTGGGAGTGTTCGGTGGGTTTGGATTCATGAACAATAAGACTGGAAATGAGAGTAACTACAGTAGTTCATTATACCGATTGCATCATTAGCATTGCATATCAAGAATAACTTTTAGCTAGACCAAAAAAAGCATTTGTTTCATTTTCTGCAAAGTGCTTATTGCGTTGAAATCAAGCTGCAGAGCCATCTGCTTGTCTGCTTGCATAGGCTTATCTGGCTCAATCTAAGTTCAATCTGAGCAATCGTAGGCATTTGACAACGAGGTTTCCCCTTAGCTTTACAGAGACGAAATCGACTTGTTAGCATTTGTCGCTATTTCAAAAATGAAAACAAATCTCCTCACTGGGAGCTCCTATTGACTTTCTCGTCCTATAAATTCCCTTGGTCGCGTCGAGCGCCATTAATCGGACTTGATATCGATGCTGCTGGAGTCAGACTCATTGAGCTCTCAGGTACAAGAGGTAAATTACGGGTTGAACATTTTGCATTTGAGCCATTTAACCAAGGTGTTGTGCGCGAAGGGGCTGTGCAGCAATTTGATCAAGTGTGTGAAGCCCTACATATCGCTATGGTGAAAAGTGCAAGTCCTACGCATCAAGTGGCACTTGCCCTTCCTGCTTCTTCAGTCATTAGTAAAGTCGTCACGTTGCCTGACTTATTGAGTGAAGACGATATCGAAGCAGAAATTGAAACAGAGGCTAGCCAAAATCTTCCATTTCCACTGAGTGAGATGGGATTAGATTTTTATGTTCTTGGTCCATCTAATAGAGAACAAGACGCTATCGATGTCATGTTAGTGGCTGCGCGTAAAGAAAAAATAGATGAACGAATCGCATTAGCAAAAGCAGTAGGCTTTGAGGTGGTTGCTATCAATGTAGATTCTTATGCTGCGCGTTTTGCACTTTCCGAAAAAATAAAAAGAGAAAAGCATGGAAAAAATAATGCAATTGGCTTATTTCATATTGGTTCGGAGCATAGTCATTTTTCAGTCTTAGTTAATCGAGCAACAGTGTATGAACGAGAGCTAGGACTAGGCAATCAAAAATTAAAACAAGATTTGCAGCGCTATACAGATGACATGCAAGTCGAAATCATTCAGCCATTTAATGAAATGCTGGCGCAAGAGTTAAATCGATCGCTACAGCTATTTTTTTCATCCAGTGCTTATACCCAACTCGGGGTTCTATATTTAGCGGGTGATGCCTGCCATCTCGCACAATTAGCATCACTCCTCTCTCAAAGAATCGATATGCCTGTGCTACTGGCTAATCCATTCTTAGGTATGAAATTTTCTTCAAGAGTAAATCAATCCATTGTAGAGTCACAAGCATCTATTTCACTAGTTGCAGTTGGGCTGGCCTTAAGTGGGATGGAAGTATGAATTTCAATCTCTTACCATGGCGAGAGGCACGCCGAATGGCGCGTAAGCGATCATTTAATCAATCTTTGCTGCTGTCAGCTTTAGTGGGGATGTTAGTTGTGATTGTAGTGATGCTGACCTTGGAGAGTTTGCTCTCCAATCAATCTGCAAGAAATGCCATGCTAGAAAATGAAATGACTAAGCTTGATGCGCAGATAAAAGAAATCATAACGCTAGATGAAGAAATAAAATCATTAAAACAGCGACAAGCAATGATCTTGAATTTACAAGCAGCGCGTAATCAACCAGTTTACTTACTGGATGAGTTGGTTGATATAACCCCAGTAGGCGTAGTTTTAAAATCAATCAAGCAAACAGATGTGATTACTTTGACAGGACATGCTCAATCCAATGCACGCATTTCTGAATTTTTACACAATATTGATATGAATTCGCGCTACTTATCTAAGCCAACGCTACAAGAAAGTAAATTAACGACGGTTGGTCAAGGTAAGGATTTAAGAAAACTATTCGAATTCACTATCAAGCTAACTATCTTAGATCGTCCTAAGGAGAGATGATGCTAGATAAGATAGAAACGATGATTGATTATAAAAAAATCAGCAAACAATTTCAGGGTTTAGATGGCGTCTCACCAGCACTATGGCTCGCCTTGCCACGCAACATAGTTGTACTCATGATTTTTTTTCTGGTTGTGTTGGTTGGATACTCAGTCATTTTTTCAACGCAATGGGAAGAGCTCCTTGTGCTCGTTGAAAAAGAAGAAAGTCAAAAAAAAGAATTGATTAACAAACTCACACAAGCTAACAATCTTGAAAAATTGCGTACGCATAAAAAGCTAAGCGCGCAACAACTGATGCAACTTGAGCAGCAGCTTCCGGACAAGGCCGCTATGGATGCGACCTTATCAGGCATTAATGAGACTGGTATCAAGCGAGGTCTGCAGTTTGAGTCATTTAAACCCGGCGAAGTAGAGGCCAAAGAATTTATCGCTGAGCAGCCTATCACAATAAAAATGAGTGGTAGCTATCATGCATTAGCAGGATTTATTAGTGATGTTGCTCATCTCTCTAGGTTGGTAGTGATTGACCATATTGCAATAACGGCTATGCGTGAAGGAGTACAAAATTTTGATGCTGTAATTCGAATCTTTTATCGAATTGATAGCGATGATCTTTTGAATAAAAAGAAAATCAAAAATGAAAAAACCATTCGAGCACAAAGCTAATGCGATGCGTTTATTTCAGTATGACGATTTTGGTCGCTCTAGCCGCATGTAAAGAATTGCCGCAAGAAGATATCAAGGTCTGGATGAATGCGAATCAAAAAAATATAACAAGTCGCAATACATCTTTAGAAGAGAAAGAAATTTTTCAAGTATTTACCTATCAAGCTAATGATCGTATTGATCCCTTTGATTCCAAAAAGATTTCATTGCTATCACCAGCAGATCCCTCTGGTGGAAATAATTTCTCTCCAGATGTACAAAGGACGAGAGAGACGCTAGAGCAGTATGCGATCGATAGTTTAAGAATGGTAGGGACGCTACGTAAAACAGGAAAAATCATAGCGCTGATTGAGATGGATAAAGTCATATATCAAATTCATGTTGGAAGTTACCTAGGTCAAGATATGGGGCGCGTTATAAAAATTTCTGAGGATGTAATACAGGTTGAAGAAACAACGCAAGATGCAGGTGGTGAATGGCGTAAACGTTTGGTTGAAATAAAGATGAAAGAGAAATGACTATGCAAAAAACTTGCCGATATCTATCGCAGGCTTGTTTAATAATTTTTCTCTGGTTTGGTGCGGCGGCATATGCTCAGCAAAATGCTATACAAAAAATTGAGGCGATAAAAGAGAGTGAGAATATCGTTATAAAAGTCACATTAAAAGCATCTCTACCTAATCCACCTAAAATCTTTTCCATACTTAAGCCAGCGCGTATCGTGATTGA
>JAIXOW010000334.1 GCA_027486615.1 Oxalobacteraceae bacterium
CCCCTGAGTTTGACTTGATCGGCATTTCCCATGAGGAAGGCCCCACTGGCCTATTAGAGATGTACTTGCCATGGTGAGCCCAAATTAAAACTAAAAACGAAATCAGAAACTTTTATTAAATTCTTTTTCATGATTTGGAGCGAAAATAAAATAATTTTCAAAAAAAAAAAAATTTACACACATTACTTTCAAAATTAAGAAATGGTCCTAACTCTTGACATGAGTTTTGTGACTATCTCCACAGCAAGGCATTCAAGGCCATACGAATTTAATTTAAAAGTAACATTCTCATATGGGCCTCTTTCCTCAAACATGTCCGGATCTCCATGAACATATGAAGTCCGATCTGACAGGGGATGTGCGATGTCAATCAAGTGAATTTTCGGATAGGTGTTTGAATTAACGGCAAGGTCAATAAGGACTTTTTCCAAAATATCATTTTGATATTTGATCTTAGCTGAATTCAAGTAAGATGCCCAAGCCGGAATTAAATTATTACAGATAAAAAAGTAATGTTGGTTGGGAAATGAATCGATGTTAGCAGCAAAATCAGCAAAATAAGTGGCATAGGGTAGAACAGAAGTAGAATTAAGTGCACTTTGAGAATCCAAAATTAAAATATGGATCTGTTTGTGGGATTGACAAGCCTTTGATAGGCCAAGTAAATTAAGCAAAATGTCTTTGAGAGATGCGTCTCGAATGACAGGAGTTATAATTGAAGAAAGAGAGAAGTCACACGAATTTTCTTTCAAAACTTTCCACAAATAAGTAGGTAGAAGTGACAGATTAGGACCAGGCTGGCTTGACCAGAGATAAACTTGATAGTCTTTAGGATTAGAGAGGATTGTCACATCCGATTGAGATGAATCTGGCACTGAGTTACGCAATGAACTGAAAGCCATTTTTTCACGCACATTCTATTTTCACTTGACAGTAGAATGAAATACTAACTTGCGTGAATTGAAGTGAAAAATCACAGGCTGTTGGTTTAAGGTCCAAAGTGAAGGTCAGCAGCAGTTCTTAGGCAAAACTTCAGGCACCCCGGTATTTGAAATTGATGAAGGAAATCGGTTTTGAATCTCAGTCGCGAAGCCTCGGTTTTGAACCCGATTTAAAGATGAAATTTGACAAAAATTCTTTAATTTTTGAAAATGGATAGATTGAAAACAATCAAAGTGAATTGGTCTTCACAGCTTAAAGGTTGGATTGGAATTAAACTCAACAAGACTGAGATTCAAAAAAGTAACCTTTTTCTAAATACCAATTGACATCTGACACTAAAATTAATTACATGACCAGGTGTGCTAAAAATTAGAATTACAGGATGTGTAAGAGTAGGCTAGGTAGAACATAAAAACACAAAATAAAAAACAGGAATGATTTCAAAAATCAGAATTTTATTTTAGGTACACAAGATAGTTAGACACAATAAAAATGAAAAATGGCAAACAAAGAAATGTTTTTAAGACGCATCTTTTTTAGAAGGAAGGTGTGACAAAACCTTATCTCGAAGATCAGGATGTACGCAGGACACTAGATAGTCAATGTCTACACAGGCCTTATTGTATTTTCCCAGAAGTACTTCAAATTTAGCCTGACTCTCCCGGGTTTGGGCATGAAATATTTCTTGGCTTTTGATGACCTGGGATTGAGACTGAGATGAGAGATTGTTCGCAATCTTGGCTAGATTGGAACTGATACTGTCACTCCGGTCGAGAAGACGAGACAGCACCTTATTCTGTTCTATCAGATACTCCATAGTTAAGCGTTTCCGGATGTCCATGCCCTTAGGAGATGGGGAACCCGCAGGCCTAGGGAGGCTTGGAGTGGTGTTTGGTGGAGGCCTTGTCAAAGACGACATTGACAGTGAACGTGGGTCAGCGTTTGTTTTTTCCTCCTCCACTCTGGCACGTTTTGGACTTGAAAATAAGAGAAAGTAAGCAAAATTAGATAAGATAATAGCACCGGTAACACAAAAATAGCTCACAAAATAGGATTTGAAATTGAAATATAGCAAACAAAAATTGAAAATAGATGAAAATAAATTCAAAACACTTACTTGTTGAGATGTGCAGACAGCTGATTAGTTTCTGACTCAGAGTTGCATGCACTTGACGTGGAGGTCCGTCCTACCTGGAGCGGGTCTGTATTCGTCTCTGCATCACCCGTTGCATCAACCTCCTCTTCACCGCCGTTAGCTGCACTGGCACTGCTGGTGTTGCTGCCGCCTTGCTGGTGTGGGTTGTTCAACCCGTCTATGATTCTAGATGAAAAATGAGAGGGAGAGTAGGGAATTTTGAAAGCAAACCTAAAAACAAAAAATTTAACAACCAATAAAAGAAAATAAAAAACACACCTGAGCGTGTCATAAGCCTCAGAGGGAAGGGATGTCGGATCACTTGTCTCCGATGATGCAGGGAAAGCATTGATAAAATAAGCAAGTGCTTCTTTTTGAGACTGATCCTGTGTCTGGTGCGAGTGATGCTGACTAGAAATTAAAAAGAAATAAGACAATAGAAAATCAGAAAATACAATAAACTAAAAAGCAAATTTTGGCATAATAAAATTAAAAATTAGAAAAACCTGAATGGAATC
>JAIXOW010000371.1 GCA_027486615.1 Oxalobacteraceae bacterium
CTGTTTTCTCGACTTTGCCGTCGTTGTTCACGTCGAAGATCACGCCGTTAGTAGCCGACAAGGTCTGTATACCGTCACCATTCAAATCAAGCACCAGTGGAGTATTTGATGTGTATACCGTACTTTGTTCCTCAGAGAAGACGGCTATCTGTGCAGCAGTGAATGACATAAGTTGTGTCGTAGTCATGGCATCCATCTGCAATGGTGTCAATCCTGCTATGTCCTCTACATCAATTGATCGTATCTGACTTGGACTTAGACCTAATATATCCGTAGTCTCTATAGCGCCAATCTGATCACTATTTAAGGCTCTAATTTGTGTGACTGATAATGCAGCCATTTGCGTACTCTTTAATGCTGCGATCTGACTTGCGTCTAAACCTGGTATGTCGTCAGCAGCAATTGCTCTAACTTGTTGTGTAGTCAGTAGTGAGATCTGCAAAGTACTTAAGGTATTTATCTGGCTGCTATCAAAGGCAGCAATTTGTGATGTTGTTAAGGCTGTTACATCACGTGTTTCAATTGCAAGTATTTGTTCGGCTGTAAATACAGAAATTTGTGCAGTAGTGAAAGCAACTAACTGAGCACTTGTAAATGCAGCTATCTGTATTTCAGAAATACCACCAAAAGAGTCTATCGACAGTGCTTGTAACTGACTGGCTGAAAGTACAGCCATCTGCGCTGTGCTTAAAGCAGCAATTTGATCTGTGGTCAGAGATGCAATCTGAGCAGAATTTAATCCGACCATATCAGCAGGTTCTATCGCACTAATACTGGTGCCCATCAAACTAATCTGTTCTAAAGTCAACGCTGCTACTTGGGCGCTACTGTATGCAGCGATTTGTACAGTCGTCCCACCTTCATTGATAGCACGTATCTGTGAAGTACTCAGCCCCGCAATTTGCAAGGTAGTCAGTGCAGAAATTTGTACACCATTTAACGAGGAAACTTGCGTCGTACTCATACCACCAATTTGCATGCTAGTGAACGCCTGCATTTGACTAGTACTCAAACCACTTAAATCTTCAGGTTCAATCGCACGTATTTGTGTAGTGCTTAATGCAATTAACTGAGAACTACTAAATCCACCAAGCTGCAGATTATCCATAGCGGCAATTTGGGCAGTCGTTAAAACTACTATATCGCGTGTTTCTATGGCATGTAATTGATCAGTTTGTAAAATAGAGAACTGCTCAGGCGTTAATGCTTTAATTTGAGCAGTCGTCATCGCTGCAAATTGGATAGTCGTCAAACCAGACAAATCTTCTAATCGTATCGCTTTGATAGCTGTTGTTGTCATCTGCGCAAACTGTGATGATTTAATAGCACCAATTTGTTCACCAAACATAGCTTGTACTTGCTCACTACTCAAAGCAGCAACTTGTATTGCGCTTAGTGCAGCAACCTGATCAGTATTTAGATACCACATACCTGATGAATTAATTGCTGATATTTGCGTAGCAGTCAGAGTTGCTATTTGTCTTGTGGTGAATGCGCCAATTTGACTTCCATCCATTGCATTTATCTGCGTATCAGATAGTGCACGAATCTGTGCAGTCGTAAGTACACCTATCTGCTCTACCGTAAATGCAGCAATATTTGCAGGAACTAGCGCCCTCACCTGCATAGTAGTTAAAACTGCAATTTGCTCTAATTTAAATGCAGCAATTTGTATGTTATCCAATGCAGCGAGTTGTGTTGGACTCAATGCCGCTACGCCTACATTATTAATTTCTGCAAGCTGTGATGCATCCATTGCAGTAAGCTGCTCTATCGATAAGATAGCTATCTGCAAGCTATTTAATATCGCTACCTGCGCAGTAGTAAGACTATCGATATCCTCAGCTTCAATCGCTCTTACCATATTGGTTGACAATACAGCTAAGTCATCAATTTCAATAGCCGCAATCTGAGTACCAGACATAGCAGCTATCTGACTAGTTGTCAGGGCATTAATCTGTGTACTATTAAGCGCAATAATTTGTTCTGTGGTGAGTCCAGTTGCATCATCTGGTTCAATTGCACGGATTTGAATAGCAGATAAGCTAACAATTTGTTCTGTGGTGAACGCACGGATCTGTAAATTATCCAGAGCCGCGATTTGAGCAGTAGTGAGATTACTGACCGAACTAGCAAGTAGCGCTGCTACCTGATCTGTTCGCATCGCGGCCAATTGCTCAGGCAACATAGATCTTAGTTGATCACTATTTATCACAGCCACTTGATCTACAGTCAAAGCAGCAATATTTTCAGGTGCAATAGATTTTAGCTGCAAGCTATTTAAACTCGCAATTTGGCTAAGCGTGAAAGCAGCAACCTGACTGCTATCCATTGCTAAGAATTGTGAGCCAGACCAACCTTTTAGTTGATTCGTACTTAGTATAGCGATGCGATCATTTCTAACAGATGTTATATCTCCCAACTCAATTGCACTTAACTGCGTACTGGTTAATATAGAAATCTGTAAAGTTGTTAAAGCAGCGACTTGTGCTGCATCAAGTAATGCAATTTGTATGGTGGATAAGCCACGCATAGCCGAACTGCTAATACTACTTATTTGATTGGTATCAAATGCACCCAACTGATTTAACGTTAAGCAAGCGAGCTGTGTGCTATCGATTACTCCCATTTGCTCAAGAGTGACACCACTACAATCCTCTGCTTCTATTGATCGGATCTGAGTAGTACTTAGTACTCTAAACTGCGATATTGATAGTGCTGCAATTTGTGCACTATTCAGTGCTGCAATTTGCGTTGCTTTGAATGCGCTGACTTGTCTGGTATCTAGCATCTGCATTTGTGCAGTAGTCAAACCAGAAATATCTATTGCTTCAATAGCACTAATCTGTGCTGTATTTAAAAGTAGCAGTTGAGCTTCGGTTAAGGCTGAAATCTGTAAATTATCCAGAGCTGCAACCTGAGAAGTTGATAATGAAGATAGACTAGAGGCAGCAATTACACTAATTTGTTGCGTATCTAAACTCGCAAGTTGCATTGTCGTAAACGCTGCTAGATGCAAGCTATTTAATGTCCCTATTTGTTCATCATTAAAGCCAGCAAGATCCGCTGCTTCTATGGCGCGAATCTGAGATGACCCAAGTACAGCAATTTGCTCAATACTTAGTGCAGCTATTTGATCAGCTTGCATGGCGAGCATTTGTGCTGTGGTCATACTAGGTACTGCATTTAGACTCAAGTTAGCTATCTGTTCCGTAGCTACCAAAACAATCTGACGCGTCGTTAATGCGGCAAGTTGCGTTCCACTTAATACAGCAACCTGCTCAACTGATAAACCAATGATTGCATCGACCGTAATGACCCGCACTTGACTAGAAGTGAGTACTCTGACTTGGTCAACTGTCAAGCTATTGATCTGCGTGCTATCAAAAAGAGCAATCTGACTGACAGTGAGTGCACTAATAAAGTTAGAATTAATAGCAGCAATTTGCTCTGTCAGCAGTGCATCAATTTGAGTAGCTGTCATGCTAGCCAACTGATTACTGTTCATCACAGCTATTTGCTGTGCTGTCCAAACAGTTAAATCAACTGCATCGATAGCCTGTATTTGCCTACTGGTTAAGGCAGCAATCTGCGTCAATGTTAAGGCACTGATTTGATCACTACTCATAACTGACAAATGTACAGTGGTAAACCCTTGTACATCACGTGTAGTCACTGCTGCAATTTGATCAGTCCGCAAAGCTATAACTTGTAAAGAAGTCATCGCTGCAATTTGTGCGCTGCTAAAAGCTGCAATTTGATCCGTTGTAACGCTAGTGATATCAACAACATCAATGGCTCTAATATCGAATGTAGAAAGTCCTACAATATCCACTGATTCAATAGCAGCTATTTGTGTACCATCCAGAGCAGAGATTTGATCTACAGTGAATGCAGCAATCTGTGCACTAGATAATGCAGCTATCTGGTTTATAGTTAGTCCGGTTAAATCACTTGTCTCTATCGCTTGTATAGCTGCTGAACTTAGACCAATAAGATCAAGAGCATCTATAGCAGTGATTTGATCAGCTTGTAGTGCGATGATTTGTGCGCTAGTTAAAGCAGCTAATTGAATACTGTCTAAAGCTTGCATTTGCTCTGTGGTCAGTATCGCAATACCTTGCGCAGCAATGGCAGCAATTTGCTGAGTAGTAAGTACACTAATTTGTACTGTCGTAAGCGCACCAATTTGATTCGTATCTAGTATCGCAATTTGTGAGCTGTTCATTACAGCAAGATCATCGCCATCAATAGCCTGGATTTGATTCGTATCTAAGGCAGCAATCTGTGACAAAGTTAGAGCGGCAATTTGCAGGCTACTCAGATATTGAATTTGACTGGTTGAGAATCCAACTAATACTTCCGGATTAATCGCTGTAACTTGCACAGAGCTTAGTGCTGCAATTTGTAAACTATTAAGCGCAGCAATTTGATCGCTACTTAAAATACTAATCTGAGTAGTCGTTATACCAGCTATATCTATACTTTCTATCGCATTAATCTGTTCAGTTGCCAGTGCAGCAAATTGATCCAATGTAAATGCGGTAATTTGATGGCTATTTAATGCTGCTATTTGCAAGGTTGATAAACCAGTTAAATCTACTACGTCAATCGCACTGATTGCAGACGAACTTAGACCAACTAATTGTGTAGTACCAATAGCAGCCAATTGATTTGCATCTAGCGCTACGATTTGCATTGTAGTTAATGAGCTAATTTGATGACTATTTAAACCTGCTATTTGAACTGAAGTCAGTCCAGCCATATCATCAAGTTCAATAGCACGCAGCGCAGCAGCACTCAAACCAGGCAATGCAGCTACATGAATTGCTGCTATTTGTTCAGTATTAAGTGCCACAATTTGCGTTGTAGTGAATCCGCGTATTTGAGTACTATTTAATCGTTCAATTTGTATTTCAGTGAGTCCTTCAATATTCTCAGCTTGTATTGCCATGAGTTGAGAAGAACTCAGCGCTACGAACTGTAAGGTCGTTAAAGCTTGTAGCTGTGTGCTATTTAATATGGCAATTTGAGCGGATGTAAAGGCTTGTAAATCACGAGTTTCTATCCAACTTAATTGATCAGCAGATAGTGCACTAATTTGATTTGTATTAATGGCACGTATTTGTACACTATTTAATGCTTCAATTTTTTCTGTAACATCTAATCCTGCTAGTGCATCAGCACTCAATCCTCGAATTTGTAATGAATTAAGTGTCGAAATTTGTATCAGACTTAAGCCATTAATCTGAGTGCTATTTAGTATATTTATCTGCGCTGAATTTAATCCACTCAAATCGCGCGTTTCAATTGCAGCAATTTGTGCAGTATCAAATACTGCAATTTGATCAAGGCTGAGGCTACTAAGATGGAAGCTATTCAAGGCAGAAATCTGCGCTGTATTTAGACCTACTATATCCTCTGCTTCAATTGCTCGAATCTGACGTGTATTCAAAACAGCTAACTGAGTTGAAGCTAGTGCATTAATCTGCGCACTATCCATTGCAGCAATTAAAACCGTACTCAAACCTATAAAATCTCTACTTTCTATAGCATAGATCTGATCACTAGATAATGCAGCCATCTGTTCAATGGTGAGTGCGCCAATTTGATGACTATTCAATCCGGCAATCTGTGTAGTACTTAGCCCAGCAATTTGAGCAGAATTCAAAGTGAAAATTTGTGCTGTTGTTAAAGCTGACAGATCACGTGTTTCTATTGCGCGTACTTGATCAGCACTCATGGCTGCAATCTGGAACAGTGATAGTGCGCCTAATTGACTACTAGAGAGCGCTGCTATTTGTATGGTACTCATAGCACCCAAATCTTCCGCCTCTATTGCACGCAGTGTCAACGTACTGAGTGCTACTAAATCTTTAGTTTCTATTGCATTAATCTGCATAGAATCCATGGCAACGATTTGTAAGGTCGTCATTGCTGCCATTTGAGCACTACTAAATGCAGCGATTTGATCCAGACTAATTCCTGCAATATCTTCTGCATCAATCACACGGATTGCACTAGTGCTCAAACCAGCAAGATCACGTGTTTCAATTGCACCTATTTGTGAGCTACTTAATGCTGCGATTTGGGCTGTAGTCAAAGCTCCGATTTGCACGCTATTGAGTGCAATGATCTGATCCGCAGTGATATTACCCATTACATTTAATTGAATCGCTCGTACTTGCGTAGTCGTCATTACAGCAATCTGTGATGTACTTATAGCGACTATCTGAACATCATCTAATACCGCAATCTGTGCTGCTGTTAAAGCACTAAAATCTCTAGCTTCTATTGCTGCAATTTGCGCTGTATCGAAAGCTGAAATTTGCCTTGTTGTAAGAGCTGCGAGTTGTGAACTAGTTAGCGCTTCTATCTTATCGATGCTGATACCACTCAAATCAGCTAACTCTATCGCACGAACTTGCAACGTTCTCAGGGCAGCTATCTGCAAGGTTGTCATAGCTGCGAAATGATCCGCATTCAACGCTACGATTTGCGCAGTAGTCAACACAATGATATCGCGCGTTTCGATTGCAGCAATTTGATCTACGCCTAATACTTCAATTTGTAATGTCGTTAGAGAGGAAATTTGAAGAGTATTTAACGCGGAAATTTGTAGGGTGGATAGCCCAGAAAATTCTTCTACATTAATCGCTCTAATAGCTTGAATAGATAAAGCAACCAAATCTTTGGTTTCAATTGAGCCTAGCTGCTCGTTGTTTAGAGCTGCTACCTGATTTGTACTTAATGCCCCGATCTGGGCACTACTAAAACTCATTAGCTGTGTACTAGTGATTCCCTCAATTGTTGAAATAGCGATAGCAGCTATCTGCATAGAATTCAAACGCGCTATTTGTACTGAACTCAATGTGCTAATTTGCTTGCTATCTAGCGCAGCTATCTGAGTAGGTTTTAATGCATTAATTTGTGATGTAGTCAGTGCACCAACTTGATCTATTGTCAGACTACCTATGTCGCGTGTCTCTAGCACACTGATTTGAGTAGTATTTAGTCTGACTAACTGTAAAGTATTTAACGCTGCCAGCTGCTCACCACTCATCGCAATCAATTGCGTAGTGGTCAAACCTGCGATATCTCTTGTCTCTATCGCTGCAATTTGGATGCTGTCAAAGATGGCAATCTGAGCGTTAGTAAACGCACTAATTTGAACACTACTTAATGCTGCTATATGTTCAACTGAAAAGCCAACAATATCGCTAGATTCTATAGCACGTATTTGTTGCGTACTCAGTGCAGAAATTTGAATCGTAGTGAAGGCATTGATATGTGAAGAATCTAATGCAGCTATTTGATTATTTGTTAAAGTTAATTGGTCGCGTGTTTCTATGGCACGTATCTGCTCACCACTCAGCATACTAATCTGCAGTGTGGTCATAGATGATAATTGCGCCGAATTAAATGCCGCAATTTGTAGATTAGTTAAACCTGCAATATCTTCTGTTTCTATAGAACGTATTGCCAGAGTTGTGAGAGCACTTAGGTCGCGCGATTCAATAGCGCCTAGCTGCGCACTATTTAATGCTTTAATCTGCTGCAATGTAAGAAAACCAATTTGTGCACTTGTTAATGCAGCGATTTGTTCTGCTTGCAAACCTTCAATATCGCGTGTCTCTAAGCCTGTTAATTGTGCAGAATTTAAACGAATGAGTTGCGACGTTGTAAGAACATTAATCTGCGCACTATTCATTGCTGAAATTTGCAATGATGTCAGACCATTTATATCTCTACTCTCAATTGCAGCTATTTGTTCTGGGGTGAAGGCAGCAATTTGTAGTGTTGTTAGTGCATTTAATTGACTTGAACTAAGCGCAGATATGTGGGCTACGCTTAATGCACTTATTGTGTCAGTATTTAAACCTCGAATTACGAGCGTATTCATCACAGCGAGGTCACGCGTTTCAAGTGCGCTTATTTGTAGACTATCAAGCACAAAT
Organism: Oxalobacteraceae bacterium; assembly: GCA_027486615.1. Lineage (GTDB taxonomy): Bacteria > Pseudomonadota > Gammaproteobacteria > Burkholderiales > Burkholderiaceae_D > Pernthalerella. The sequence continues at coordinate 7,959 of JAIXOW010000371.1, forward strand.
AGTTGTGCACTACTTAATCCTGCCGCTTGTGCAGTCGTCAAGGCTGCGATTTGTTCGCCACTCAAACCTAGAATATTACCGGTTCTAATTGCAC
>JAIXOW010000345.1 GCA_027486615.1 Oxalobacteraceae bacterium
AGGTCAATGGCTAGGTCATTTGAAAAGTAACTGCGAAGAAATCCAAACATGAATCGTGTCCTTATGCACCGGTTGTCGGCGCGTTGTGGCAAGTAAAACTCTGATTTGATCGTAAAAAAAGGCAGCAGCAGAGGTTAATGACTCACAGCCATTAACCCATTATTCTACCTTATAATCTCCACTAAATTGGCTGATAGAAACGCTAAAAATCGAGTATTCATGCGACTTTCTTTAGCGAAAACTCACCGCCCTAATTCCTGTTATCGTCATTGTTTACAGTTTTTTTAATCCTCATAAGCTGACACCCTCAGCCCCTAGTCTTCATGTCACTCAATCTTACAGATATCGAGCGTCTTGCCAAGCTCGCACAACTCGACCTATCGGCGCAACAGTCTTCAGATGCTCTCGATAAACTCAATAGCATTTTTGCCTTGGTCGAACAAATGAAAGCAATCGATACCACGGGCGTAGAACCCCTAGCTCACCCGATTGCAGCTTGGCGCGACGATTTAGCATTACGTCTGCGTGAAGATGTGGCAACCGAAACCAATCAACGAGAAGCCTATCAACAACCTGCACCCTCAGTACAAGATGGCTTGTACTTGGTGCCTAAAGTTATCGAGTAACGCGCACTCTTTTTAGCAAGCGCTGGCATTAGCCACCTAGTCATCGATTACGACACATCTTTTTCATGCACACCAAAACACTTAAACAATTATCCGGTCTACTCAAAGACAAAAAAATTTCTGCGACTGAGTTAGCGCAGATTTTTCTCACCCGTATACAACAGAGCGATCTAAATGCTTTTACTAGCGTCGAGCCCGATCTCACACTAGCCCAAGCAAAAGCTGCTGATGCACGTATCGCAGCGGGTGAAGCGGGTGATTTAATCGGTGTACCCATTGCGCATAAAGATATTTTCGTCACTCGTGGCTGGAAATCCACTGCTGGCTCCAAAATGTTAGCTAACTATCGCAGTCCTTTTGATGCGACAGTTGTAGATCAGTTCCGCAAAGCAGGCATGGTCACACTAGGTAAATTAAATTGTGATGAATTTGCTATGGGTTCAGCAAATGAAAATTCTTTTTTTGGCGCAGTAAAAAATCCTTGGGATAAAACTGCCGTTCCAGGTGGATCATCCGGTGGATCAGCCGCTGCAGTAGCAGGTGCTTTAGCGCCTGCTGCAACCGGTACCGACACAGGTGGCTCAATACGACAACCTGCTGCACTCTGTGGTGTGACTGGCATTAAACCTACCTATGGTCGTGTATCGCGTTTTGGCATGATTGCCTTTGCCTCTTCACTTGATCAAGGTGGTCCGATTGCACATAACGCAGAAGATTGCGCCATGCTGCTTAACGCTATGACAGGCTTTGATGAAAAAGATTCGACCAGCATAGAGAGGCCGGTTGAAGATTTTTCTAGCCAACTACAACAAAGTATTAAAGGTTTAAAGATTGGTGTACCTAAAGAATATTTTGGTAAAGGTTTAGCGAGTGATGTAGAAGCTGCTATCCATGCAGCTCTTCATGAATATGAAAAATGTGGCGCAACGCTCGTTGATATTTCACTGCCAAAAACAGAATTATCGATTCCTGTTTATTACGTGATTGCGCCGGCAGAAGCTTCTTCTAATTTATCGCGCTTTGATGGTGTGCGTTATGGATATCGCGCACCTGAATATACAGACTTATCCGACATGTATCGCAAAACACGATCACAAGGTTTTGGTGATGAAGTTAAACGTCGTATCTTAGTTGGCGCGTATGTGCTCTCACATGGTTATTACGATGCTTATTATTTACAAGCGCAAAAAATTCGTCGCTTGATTGCGCAAGATTTTCAACAAGCGTTCACGCAATGTGATGTGATCATGGGTCCTGTTGCTCCTACCGTTGCATGGGACTTAGGATCCAAAGCCAATGATCCACTTGCAAACTATTTAGCTGATATTTATACCTTATCCACTAGTCTTGCTGGCTTGCCTGGTATGTCGATTCCTTGTGGCTTTGGAGTAGGCGATAAAAATGCACAGCGTCCTGTAGGCTTGCAATTAATTGGTAATTATTTTGAAGAAGCGAAATTGTTAGGCATTGCTCATCAATTTCAACTTGCAACGGATTGGCACACGCGCCATCCTGCAGGCATCTGAAGAGGACGTACATCATGCAATGGGAAGTCGTCATAGGTTTAGAAACACATGCTCAGCTCACGACTGAATCAAAAATTTTCAGTGGTGCGCCAATTAAGTTTGGTGCTGAGCCAAACACACAAGCATGTCCGGTAGATTTAGCTTTACCTGGCGTTCTGCCAGTATTGAACAAAGGTGCAGTAGAACGTGCAATTCAATTTGGTTTAGCGATAGGTGCAACGATTGCACCGCAATCTGTATTTGCACGCAAAAATTATTTTTATCCTGATTTACCTAAGGGTTATCAAATCAGTCAATTTGAAATTCCGGTTGTTCAAGGTGGCAAAGTTTCTTTTGTGCTTGAAGCTAGTGGCAAGTCTGAAGTAAAAACTGTGCAACTTACGCGCGCGCATCTCGAAGAAGATGCAGGCAAATCTTTACATGAAGATTATCAAGGTATGACAGGTATTGATTTAAATCGTGCTGGTACACCTTTACTTGAGATCGTTACTGAACCAGATATGCGTAGTGCAGCTGAAGCAGTCGCTTATGCAAAAGCTTTGCATTCACTTGTGGTGTGGTTAGGTGTATGCGATGGAAATATGCAAGAAGGTTCATTCCGATGTGATGCGAATGTGTCAGTACGTCCTGTAGGACAAAAAGAATATGGCACACGCTGTGAAATCAAAAATCTGAATTCATTTCGCTTTTTAGAAGAAGCGATTAATTATGAAGTTCGAAGACAAATTGAATTAATTGAAGACGGCGGCAAAATCGTTCAAGAAACACGCCTCTACGATCCGGATAAAAAAGAAACACGTTCCATGCGTAGTAAAGAAGATGCGATGGACTATCGCTACTTCCCTGATCCCGATTTACCACCTTTAGTGATTGCACAAGAGTGGATAGCACGCGTTAAAGCTGCATTACCAGAACTGCCCGCTGCTATGCGTGAACGTTTTACACATGACTATCAATTATCTGAGTATGACGCTATGGTGTTGACGCAATCTAAAGATATGGCGTCCTATTTCGAAGCCGTCGTAGCGACAGTAGGAAAAGATCAAGCTAAGTCTGCTGCTAATTGGTTAATGGGTGATGTTGCGTCTACACTCAATCGTGAAAGCATGGAAATTTCTCAAGCACCTGTGAATGCAAAACAATTCGCTTTGCTATTGACGCGTATTGCTGACGGCACCATCTCAAATAAAATTGCTAAAGAAGTGTTTGCTGGCATGTGGGAAGCGCCATCTTCCTCTGACAGCTTAGTCGATGAAATTATCGAGGCTAAAGGTTTAAAACAAATTTCTGATAGCGGTGCATTAGAAAAAATTGTAGATGAAGTGTTAGCCGCAAATGCAAAATCCGTAGAGGAATTCAGAGCTGGAAAAGAAAAAGCTTTCAATGCACTGATAGGTCAGGCAATGAAAGCAAGTAAAGGTAAAGCCAATCCCGCTCAGCTTACTGAGCTGTTAAAGAAAAAGCTCGGTTAAGTTCAGCTAAGCTCAGTTAAATTAAGCTACGCCGTAGCGCTGTCTATACGCTGCTACGGCATCTTTATATTGCGCCAGTTCTGTTTGCGCACCAGGCTCAGATAAGTAACTAAATAAATCATTTAAGTTGGCTATGGCTATCACTGGTATGCCAAATGATTGTTCTACTTCTTGTACCGCAGAGAGTGCTGATAACGCACCTTCTGCGCCACTTTTTTCCATGCGATCTAAAGCAATCAGCACAGCACATGGTTGCGCGCCCTGATCGCGAATCATGTGCACAGATTCACGCACCGATGTGCCGGCTGAAATCACATCATCAATAATCACTACACGACCTGCTAGTTTCGCACCAACTATAGTGCCGCCTTCGCCATGATCTTTCGCTTCTTTACGGTTATAGGCAAAGGGCACATTCTTACCTTTTGCTGCCAAAGCTACAGCTGTTGCAGAAGCCAAGGTAATGCCTTTATAAGCAGGGCCAAATAACATGTCGAATTCCACACCTGCGTCCAACATGGTTTGCGCATAAAACTCGGCTAATTTGCCTAAACGTGCACCATCATTAAATAAGCCTGCATTAAAAAAATAGGGAGAATTGCGACCAGCCTTAGTGACGAAATCACCAAAGCGCAATACACCGGCTGTGACTGAAAATGCAATAAATTGTTGACGAAGTGTGGTCACGGTTTAATTTAAGAAGTGGCTGAGAAGGCGCTATTTTATCTCGCGACTGATCCTGTATGCTGTTGGTCTTGGTAAATAAAGGATGCCATTTATGAAAATAATTTCTGCTAATTTAAACGGCATACGCTCAGCCGCAAAAAAAGAATTTTTTGCATGGATGCTAAAACAAGAAGCTGACTACATCTGCGTGCAAGAACTGAAAGCACAAGAAGCCGATATGACGGCAGAATTCTTACAGCCTTTGGGTTATCACGGCTATTTTCATTATGCTGAAAAAAAAGGCTATTCGGGTACGGGGGTCTACAGCCGCACCCCTGCTTTACAACATCAACTAGGATTTGGTAACCCTGAGTTTGATGCAGAAGGTCGTTATGTACAGTGTGATTATGCTGATCTCAGTGTGGTCTCAGTGTATTGCCCTTCTGGTTCAGCAAGCGATGAAAGACAACAAGCTAAATTTCGTTTCATGGATGCTTTCTATCCTCATCTGGCACAACTCATTAAATCAGGTAGAGAAGTTGTAATTTGTGGTGACTGGAATGTCGCCCACAAAGAAATTGATTTAAAAAATTGGAAGAGTAATCAAAAAAATTCTGGCTTCTTGCCAGAAGAGCGAGCGTGGATGTCGCGCATTTTGGATGATCTAGGTTGGTGTGATGTGTATCGTTCACTACATCCTGATACCACTGGTGAAGCTTATACGTGGTGGAGTAATCGCGGACAGGCTTGGGCTAATAATGTAGGTTGGCGTATTGATTATCAAATTGCGAGTGCTGGTATGAATGCAAAAGCGAAATCAGCTTATGTGTATAAAGATGAACGCTTCTCTGATCATTCACCCTTGGTAATTGAATATAGTGATTGAATATGCTGTTTAAAAATTTATCCAAAAAACCAATAACAGACTGCGATAGAAGCTAACACGCCAGCCAAATCTGCAGCTAAGGCGCAAGCTACTGCATAACGAGCGCGTTGTATGCCAACAGCACCAAAATACACTGCCAATACATAAAACGTAGTTTCAGTACTGCCTTGCATGGTTGCAGCTAATAACGCTGCAAAACTATCCACACCTTTATTACTCATAGTCTCGATAAGCAATGCGCGTGCAGCACTCCCTGAAAATGGTTTTACCATCGCAGTAGGCAAGGCATCTACAAAGCGACTATCCCAACCTATAGACTCGACCAACCAACGCACACCACTCAACACGCTATCTAATGCACCGGAAGCACGAAACACGCCGACTGCACATAGCATTGCTACCAAATACGGTAAAAGATTTTTTGCTACTTCATAGCCTTCTTTTGCACCTTCTATAAAAGCTTCATAGACAGGCACACGCCGTAATGTTGCAGCTACTAAGAAAAATAAAATCAATCCAAATAAAAGTAGATTACCAACTAAAGAAGAAACGACTGCAAGCATAGCTGTTGATAGTGTCGCTAATAGCGTCATCAAAGAAATTAAAACAATAGCGACTGACCCCAACCATGCCATCACAACGGGATCCCATAACTTTAATCTTTGAACTGCTGCTACAACTAACAGACCCGTTAACGTTGAAGCAGAGGTCGCTAGTAGGATAGGTAGAAAAACTAAAGTAGGATCTGCAGCGCCTTGCTGTAAGCGATACATGAAAATTGAAACAGGCAGCAATGTCAGTGACGATGCATTTAATACCAAAAATAAAATCTGTGCATTAGTTGCAAACAAGGGCATAGGATTAAGTTCTTGCAAGGCGCGCATGGCTTTTAAACCTATGGGCGTAGCTGCGTTATCTAAACCTAAAGCGTTTGCTGTGAAATTTAAAGTGATTAAGCCCAGTGCAGGATGACCAGCAGGCACGTCCGGCATCAGTCGCGTAAACAAAGGTGTGAGTAAGCGCGCCAATGATTCCACAATGCCAGCGCGCTCTGCTATGCGTAAAAAGCCTAACCATAGTGTGAGCGTGCCAAACATGACCAGCATCACTTCAACTGATAGTTTAGCCATAGCAAACAGGCTTTCTATCATTAATGCAAACACTGTTGGGTCACTCATCATCAACCAGCGCCAACTCGCACTAATTGCCGCTATAAGAAAAAATCCTAGCCAGAGTATGTTCAACATGCTGCTTGCATTATTTAATCGGCAGTTGCAGGAGTTTTTGGTGGCGATGACCAAGGCGCGATCTTAGGCAATAACAACATACCCGGTATGGAGAGCGCAAAACAAATTAAGAAGAAATGAAACCATCCAGTTTCAGCAACAATAAATCCTGTAAGCGCATTAAAAAAAGTGCGCGGCACTGCGGATAAGCTAGTGAATAAAGCAAATTGTGTCGCGGTATAACGTGCATCTGTGGTCGTAGCAATAAACGAAGTAAATGCTGCCGTACCTAAACCAACTGCAAAGGCTTCTAAGCCAATTACAAAACCGAGTAAGACTGTATTTAATTCCGCTGCTCCGACACCGACTTTTGCTAACAAGGCAAAACCTAAAATTGCTATCGATTGCAATACACCGAACACCCACAAACCGCGATTAATACCAGTTTTTTCTAACCAGACTGCGCCTAAAATTCCACCCGCTAAACTCGCCCATAAGCCTGCATTTTTTGCGACCAAGCCAATTTGTGTACGACTAAAACCTAGATCGATATAAAACGGTGTGGCTAAAGCGGTAGCCATGGAATCGCCTAATTTATAGAGAAAAATAAATGCCAAGATAGTGAGTGCATGTGACCAACCACTACGATTTATAAATTCTTTAAAAGGTAAGACCACAGCCTCACGCAAATTTGCTGGTGGCTGACCGTACATCACTGGTTCACGTATCAGCAAACTAGTTACGAGACCCGGCAGCATGAAAAGTGCCGTAATTGAAAACACGATTTGCCAACTTAAAAAGTCAGACAAAATCAAAGAGAGTGAGCCTGGTACGAGTGTAGAAATTTTATAGGCATTCACAAACAGTGCTGTGCCTGAGCCTTGTTCATCATCCGCTAAAATTTCACGTCTATAAGCATCGATTACGATGTCTTGACTGGCAGATAAAAAAGCAATCGCGCCTGCTAAAAATACAATTATTCTTAAATCATGTTGTGGCGAATAAAATCCCATCGCCGCTATCACTATCATTAAACATAGTTGTGTGAGGAACATCCAACCACGGCGGCGACCTAATAATGGAAGTTGAAATCTATCCATAAAAGGCGACCAAATGAATTTCCATGTATAGGGAAATCCTACTAATGCAAACAAGCCTATCGCTGTAAGATCAACTTGCTCAGCTCTTAACCATGCAGATAAGAGGTTATAGAGTATGAATAGCGGCAAGCCGGAAGTAAAACCCAGCATGACGCAGATCAGCATCTTACGATTGAAATAATGTCGCCAACCAGTTGTATGGGGCATGCGCAAGCCTGTTAAAAACGAAAATTTATTTTTTCTTTAATCTAAAAACACCTAAACTGCCACGCCAGTTCGGCAAGAAAGTTACAGGTGTTCCATCATCTTTGAGTGCGACACTGTCTAAAACTTCGAGTCCAACTTCTGCTGCAAGTTGTTCAAAGTCGCTAATGGTTGCGCAACGCAGATTAGGCGTATCAAACCAATCATAGGGCAAACTTTCAGATACCGGCATGTGTCCTTGCAATAAGGCTAGTCTATGTGGCCAATGTGCAAAGTTAGGAAATGAAACAATGGCTTCATGTCCAACACGATTAATATCACGTAGCACGCCTTCAACATCTTTCATCATTTGTAGTGCAGATAAACAAAGCACGCTATCAAATGCATCATCTGTAAACATGGCTAAGCCCGCTTCTATATCTTGCTGTATCACTGAGACACCGCGATCGATACAACGCGGTATGCTGGTGTCATCAATTTCTACACCATAACCAACACATTGTTTCTCGACTTGTAAATAATCGAGCATAGCGCCATCACCACAACCTAAATCCAATACACGCGATCCTGCTTGTACCCAATGCGCAATGAATGCAAGGTCAGCACGCAATCCATGAAATTTCGCTACATTCATGCTGCCTCCCTATGCGTTGCTTGAGGTGTTGCATGAAACTGAGTTTGTATTTGCTGCCACACTTTGTCGTAATAACTACTGACGACAGCCATATAGCGATGATCATCTAATAAAAAAGCATCATGACCATGCGGTGCATCGATTTCTGCATAACTGACTTTGCGATTATTTTTTACTAAAGCTTGAACGATTTCACGACTACGCTCAGGCGCGAAACGCCAGTCGGTAGTAAAAGAAACTAATAAAAATTCTGCTTGTGTATTGGCAAGCGCAACAGCTAAATCACCATTGTGCGCGCGCGCAGGATCAAAATAATCTAAAGCTTTAGTAATCAACAAATAGGTATTGGCATCAAAATATTCTGAAAATTTATCGCCTTGATAGCGCAAATAAGATTCGATTTCAAAATCTACGCCATAACCAAACTGATAATCAGTGCCACGTAAATCACGTCCGAATTTTTCCGCCATATCATCATCGGATAAATAAGTGATGTGACCTATCATGCGTGCTACCCGCAATCCATTTTTAGGCACGACACCATGTGCATAAAAATCACCCGCATGATAATCAGGGTCGGTGAGTATGGCTTGTCTAGCTACATCATTGAATGCAATATTTTGTGCAGAGAGTTTAGGTGTTGAAGCAATCACTAAACAATGACGTACGCGCTCTGGATATAACATGCTCCACGCCATCGCTTGCATGCCTCCTAATGAACCACCCATGACTGCTGCAAGTTGTTGTATGCCGAGTGCATCTGCTAAACGTGCTTGCGCATGCACCCAATCTTCTACTGTCACTACAGGGAATGCTGCACCATAAGGTTTACCGGTTGCAGGATTTGTATGCATGGGTCCGGTAGAACCAAAACAAGAACCAAGATTATTCACACCAATCACAAAGAATCGATTGGTATCTAAGGCTTTGCCAGGTCCAACCATGTTGTCCCACCAACCTTGACTACGTGCCTGTCCTTCATAAGTACCTGCTACATGATGGGAAGCGTTCAATGCATGACAGACCAACACCGCATTCGAACGATCGGCATTCAAGGTGCCATAGGTTTCATAGACTAAGGTGTAGTCAGATAGCGATGCTCCGCTTTGCAATGCAAGCGGCTCTTTAAAGAAGAGTGACTGAGGTGTGACGATGCCGATAGAGTTCATAAACATTTTTTGCATGAAAAAGCCCGACTGCACTCGGCATATCGGGCTGAATTCGGAACGTCTACGATTCAACTCGCTTTAGCCGTATTTGTGCGGGATGATTCCCTTGCGCCCGCAAGCTGGGTCCGGCGACTTCTGCCAGTTACCGTTCAAATCGGCGCAAAGAGGTAGGATAACTAAGTCAGCGAGCAGCGTCAAATCCCCCTCAATTTTTAAGCTTACAGCGCTTGCAGTTTTTCTACGGCTTCAGAGATGGCCTGTGGCTCATACAGTCGTAATATTTTTTTTACCTGTGGTTCGATTTCAGAGATATCAGAATTCAGTATCTCTTGTTTAACTGATAGCAGTTGAGCGGGATGCATGGAAAATTCTCGCAATCCCAATCCTAATAATAATCGCGTGAGCTTGATATCGCCTGCAACTTCACCACACACTGCGACCGGTACGTCTGCTTTTGCACCGGCACTAATGGTAGTGGCTAGCAGATGCAAAATAGCTGGATGCAATGGATCATACAGATGGGCTACTTCATGATCGACCCGATCAATCGCTAGCGTATATTGAATTAAATCATTCGTACCTATGGAAAGAAAATCTAAGCGCTTGATAAACAAAGGTAGCGTGAGTGCCGCTGCCGGTATTTCTATCATGGCGCCGACTAAGATTTTTTCATCAAATTTCTTTTTCGCTACTCGTAATTGTTCTTTTGCTTGCTCGATCAACATCAATGACTGATCAATTTCAAAAGCATGCGACAACATAGGTATCAATAAATTGATAGGTCCATAAGCAGATGCGCGCAAAATTGCACGCAACTGCGTTAAAAACATTTGTGGCTCAGCTAAGCAATAACGAATTGCACGCAAACCCAAGGCAGGATTGAGTGCGGTTTCTTCCGCTTTATCGAGTGGTTTATCTGCACCCACATCCAGTGTTCTGATAGTGACTGGCTTACCTTTCATAGCGACCACTGCCTTGCGGTACGACTCAAACTGTTCATCTTCCGATGGCAGTTTGTTTACAAAACCGGTACGTCCCATGAATAAAAATTCAGAGCGAAACAAACCCACGCCAACTGCACCTGCTTCTAAAGCCGAAACACAATCTTCTGGCAACTCTATGTTTGCCAACATATGAATTTCCGTACCATCTTTCGTGATGGCGGGAGTTTTTTTCAGCTTGCCGAGCTTTTTACGTTCACGTAATAAACGATTTTGTATTTCGCGATATTGATCTAATACGACTGGAGCTGGATCAACAATCACAACACCTGCATCACCATCAATAATGACCCAGTCATTTTGATTAATCAGTGCTGATGCATTCGACATACCAACTGCTGCAGGTATATCTAGACTACGCGCCACGATAGCAGTGTGTGAGTTTTGTCCACCGAGATCTGTGACAAAGCCTACGAAACTGCGATCACGAAATTGCAGCATGTCGGCAGGCGAAATATCATGCGCGACTACGATGATTTGTGATGCGACTTCTGCTTCACTTACAGGTGAAATTGTATTCGCACTACCTAGTAAGGCTTTTAATATACGTTCACCCACCTGCAAAATATCATTTTTACGCTCACGCAAATACGCATCTTCAATTTCATCAAATTGCGCAGAGAGTGCATCAATTTGTGTCAGCAATGCCCATTCAGCGTTGTAGTTACGCGAACGTATGATGTCGAGTGGTTGTTCAGAAACGATAGGATCAGAAAGGATTAAAGCATGTACATCAATGAAGGCACCTAATTCAGAAGGTGCTTCAGGTGATAAGTCTTGTCGTATGGTTTGTAGTTCTGCATGAACATGTGCAATAGCATTCGAGAGACGCTCTACTTCCGATTCAATTTTTTCTTGCGAGATGAGATAGTGTTTTACATCCAATGCCGCAGAACGCAGCAGATGCGCACGTCCAATTGCGATACCGCGTGAGACTGGTATGCCATGGAGTGAGAAAGTAGCCATAAACGCGTTTTATTCGCTTTCGCCAAAACGTGCTGCTATAAGTTCACAGATTGCATCAAAACATTGCTGCTCATCAGCGCCATCGGTTTCCAAGGTAACGACAGAGCCATTGCCTGCAGCGAGCATCATCACACCCATAATAGATTTTGCATTCACACGTCTATCATTGC
>JAIXOW010000435.1 GCA_027486615.1 Oxalobacteraceae bacterium
AAGCAAAAATTTTTTCGTTCATTTATTTAATATTAGTAGTATTGAAAATGAAATTAAAACGTTTTAAGGAAAATGTCTATTCGCTTTTTCATAAATAAGTCATTATTTGTAAAAGAAAAATTAAATAGTTGTTATGGCATTTTATGTACACTTCTTGTCCAACATCTTGGCGTCTAACTCTTAAATTCGAATAATTGAATTTTTAAAAGTGTATCTCATTAAAATTAAAACTTTTATTGTGTGGTATTGTGTTGCATGCAAATCATCGAAAATAGAAATAAAACTAAAGTCCGAATTAGAAAAATATCCCCAACTAAATCTACCTTTGACTTCTGAAGAAGAAACTAATTCAAAGTATGAATTTCAGCCTAAAATTTTTGTCAAAAGGTGGCAGAAGCAAAAATTTTTTCGTTCATTTATTTAATATTAGTAGTATTGAAAATGAAATTAAAACGTTTTAAGGAGAATGTCTATTCGCTTTTTCATAAATTAGTCATTGTTTGTAAAAGAAAAATTAAATAGTTGTAATGGCATTTTATGTTCACTTCTTGTCCAAGATCTTCGCGTCTAACTCCTAAATTCGAATAATTTTTAAAAGTTTATCTTATTAAAATTAAAACTTTCATTGTGTATGAGAAAAAAAGAATCACCGAGAAGTGAGATTAGAAATAAAACTAAAGTCTCTCGAATTCAGAGTTGTAATGGCATTTTATGTTCAATCAATTAAATAAATTAGGCTGAAATAGCTAGAGCTATTTATGGCCTTAAAATAAAAAGCTTTATTTTTAAATAACATAAAACTATAAATTATACAATTAAATTAAATATTAATAAAATCGTAATTGTCGTTTGGTTGTGTGCAAGCTCATATCTGCAAGTAACTAAAGTTGTCTTGATAAAATGAAAGAAACTGGACAGCATACTTGTATACACCAGTGGACAAATGTACCAGTTTCAGTTGTAATATCAACGAAGTGCTTTTATTGATTTAGTTTCTCAGGTAAATATGAAAAAGCTCATCTTGCAAAACTTGTTGTATTTTTTCTCATTTTTATAAAGCGGCATCTAACGGGTCCAATTATGCAAATTGGCAAAACGTGTTCTCTATTGTTGATTTTCAAAACTAGTATCAAGAAGAAACTCTTTTTTATGACGAGGTTGGGTGTCGAGCTGTCGGAAAATTCAAAATGTGGCGGGCAGAGATACCCGTCACGGCGGCCGTCGACGGATCTTTTGCGATTGTCGCAAAACCAAAAAGAACGACGTCAGCAAAAGAGGAGGAGAAAGTATGTGCTGGGGTCGGCAAAATCTTCCTTGGAGAAACTAGGTGTGACAGTTTGTCTCTGACAAGAGGAAAAATATATCTCGTGACTTTGAAAAAAGAAATAACTTTTTCACTGAAACCATGAATCTCCTCACCTTTGTGTTTCTCTTGGCCCTCGTCTCGGCCTCGGAATACTACGAAGACGAAGATGACTACGAGGACTACGGGGACTTTACCCACCACGAGGTCATCTCGGCTTACTGCCAGCTTGTCCAGGACCAGAAATTTTATCTGTACGAAAATCTTCGTGAAAGGTGCGGACTTGTCGTGAGAATCTACGGCAAAAAGGTATGTTTTACTAGTTTACTATGAAAATGAAGAGCGATTGTCTTTGTTGGCTAGTAGACATTTGCAAGAATTGCTGTTTTTTCGTTCAAAAGTACACTTGCGTCAACACATTTTCGTGTTTTTCTTCAATATATTCTTAATAGTTACTCGAAAACTACAAAATTGTATACTTTTTCGTCCAAAATCGAGCACTTTTTTGTGAAAAAATGGGAAAAAGTGTATTTTTTTGTCAAAAAATGGAGAAAGTTTCCACTTTTTTGTGAAAAAATGGGAAAAAGTGTACTTTTTGTCCAAAAATGGAGAAAGTTTCCACTTTTTTGTGAAAAAATGGAGAAAGTTTCCAATTTTTGTGAAAAAATGGAGAAAGTTTCCACTTTTTTGTGAAAAAATGGAGAAAGTTTCCACTTTTTTGTCAAAAAATGGGAAAAAGTGTGGTTTTTTGTCAAAAATGAGAAAAGTTTCCAATTTTGTGTGAAAATTAACTTAAAAATGATAAAAGTTTCCACTTTTTTGTCAAAAAATGGGAAAAAGTGTGTTTTTTGTCAAAAAATGAGAAAACGTTTCCACTTTTTTGTCAAAAAATGGGAAAAATACGGTTTTTTTGTGAAAAAATGAGAAAAAGTGCGGTTTTTTTGTCAAAAAATGAGAAAAATTTCCAATTTTGTGTCAAAATTTACTTTAAAATGAGAAACATTTGCACTTGTTTCTGAAAATTGTACATTTAAATTTCAATTGTAAATTGTGCATTTCTATTTTAAGGCCATTTTAGTTATTTGTAGATAAAAGCTTGTATAGAACGAATTTAGAATAAAGTTATGTGAAAGTTGAAAATATTGAAAGCTCAATATGATATCATATTATAATAATTCTATAGGTTTGTGTCTCCAAGACTCACGACGAAGATCTCTACTTTGAAAATACTTGTAGGAGTCTCAGCTTGGTATATGCAACGGCCCAAAGTGTGAGAGATTGCGAAACGACAAAAACAGAACCAACGACCACAACAACAACTGAAGCAACGACCGTTAAGGCTATAATAGATGAAACGACAACAACAGTAGCAACGACCACAACAACAACAGTAGCAACGACCACAACAGAACCAACGACCACAACAACAACAGAACCAACGACCACAACAACAACAGTAGCAACGACCACAACAGAGCCAACGACCACAACAACAACACTAGCAACAACA
>JAIXOW010000437.1 GCA_027486615.1 Oxalobacteraceae bacterium
AGAAGCTTATCTGGCTGCAGCACTGATTTATTTTCTGATTTGTTTTAGCCTTTCTCAGCTGGTCAGACATTTACAGCAACGCACTTCATTTACAAAATAAAGCTATGCATTCACCTACTATGATTCATCTGTCGAAAATCAATAAATCTTATGGCACTGTTAAAGTCTTAATTGATTGTTCTTTGACGGTAAAAAAAGGTGAGGTAGTAGTGATTTGCGGACCATCAGGTTCTGGTAAATCAACCCTAATTAAAACATTGAATGCCTTAGAGCCAATACAAAGTGGTGAGATTATTACGAATGGTTTGTCAGTGCATGATGCAGCGACAAATTTATCTGCACTGCGATCGCAAGTAGGTATGGTGTTTCAGCATTTTGAATTATTTCCACATTTAAGCGTATTAGATAACTTACGCTTAGCGCAGATCCAAGTATTAGGGCGTGATCATTCAGAGGCTACACAACGTGCACAGAGCTTGTTAGCTCGAGTAGGTTTACAAGCGCATGCAAATAAATTCCCTGCACAACTGTCAGGTGGTCAACAGCAGCGCGTGGCAATTGCACGCGCCTTAGCCATGGATCCGGTGGTGATGTTATTTGATGAACCTACTTCTGCGCTTGATCCTGAAATGGTAGGAGAAGTACTGGATGTGATGGTGCAGTTAGCCCAAGAAGGGATGACCATGATGTGTGTGACCCATGAAATGGGATTTGCAAGACGCGTTGCCCATCGTGTCATCTTCATGGATGGCGGCCGTATATTGGAAGATTGCAGTAGCGCTGAGTTTTTTGGTGATGTCACTCAGCGCACACCGCGCGCGCAGGAATTTTTATCAAAAGTCTTGGCGCATTAAATTTCTATCTTCGTTCCCAACTCAACCACGCGATTAGCAGGAATTTTAAAAAAGTCAGATGGTTTAGCAGCATTTTGCATCATCCATCCAAACAAGCGCTCACGCCAAATAGCCATACCGGGCAACTTACTCGGCACTATCGTATCGCGGGCTAAGAAGAATGAGGTATCGTTAACATCAAGTTTCAGACCTTGTTCTTTTTCCATTAACGCAAGCACATTATTCATATCAGGCGTTTCTTTAAAGCCGTGTACAGCTCGCACGATATAGATATTCCCACCCATATCGTTGATCGTTAATCTATCTTCATCACGTACATATGGCACGTCCCAGATAGATAATTTCAAAAATATCACACGCTCATGTAAGACACGATTGTGTTTGAGATTATGTAATAACGCCACCGGTGTGAAATCAATATGCGCAGTTAGAAAAACTGCAGTACCTTCTACGCGATGAGGTGGGTGTGCTAATAAGGCAGAAATAAAGTCAGGCAGACGAATCGAATCATTCACTACGCGATCACGTAGTAACTTTCTACCTTTATACCAAGTGGTGAGCATCAGAAAACAGACTGCGCCTAACATTAAAGGATACCAACCACCATCTTTGACTTTGATTAAGTTCGCAGTCCAAAATGAAAAATCGATTACAAAAAACATCATAATGAGTAAAGCGACATAGAGCGGTTTGATATTCCATTCTTTCGCCATCACGATGCCGAGCAAGGTAGTGGTGATCAGCATAGTGGTGGTAACGGAGATGCCATACGCTGCAGCTAGATTGCCCGACTCACGAAATTGAATCACTGTGAAAATCACTAGAGCTAGTAACACCCAATTCACCATGGGCATATAGATTTGTCCACGCTCTGTGTCAGACGTGTGCAAAATCACCATACGTGGCATGAAGCCTAAAAGAATGGCTTGATTAGCCAGAGAGAACGCGCCAGAGATCACGGCTTGTGAAGCAATCACAGTAGCAATCGTCGCTAAAATCACCATAGGCCATAATGACCATGCAGGTAGCATCATAAAGAATGGATTGCTGATGGCATCAGGATTAGACATCAGTAGTGCACCCTGACCGAAATAATTAATCAGTAATGCAGGGAGTGTCACTAAGAGCCAAGCTAAACGAACAGGCTTACTACCAAAGTGTCCCATGTCGAGATATAAAGCTTCAACACCAGTCACAACCAACACCACAGAGCCCATCACGATATAGGCTTGCAAGGTATGCTCACGTATAAAGTCAACCGCATACATGGGAGAGACTGCCCAAAGAATAGTGGGATTATGCCAAACACTATGTGCACCTACAATCGCGATCGTTAAAAACCAGATCAGCATGATGGGGCCGAAAAATTTTCCTACGATTGCAGTGCCATAGCTTTGTACCGCAAACAAGGCAATGATAATGATGATGGTGCAGGGAATAACGAAATGCTTCATGTCGGGCTGAATGACTTCTAGGCCTTCAACCGCCGACAATACTGAAATGGCAGGTGTGATGACGGATTCGCCTAACAACATACAAGCACCCAGTGCGCCCAACATAAGAATAAATAAATAATAGGTGGGTTTGTCACGTGCTGAACGCAAAGCTAAAGCCATCAGTGAAAGTACTCCACCTTCGCCATTGTTATCAGCGCGTAAAACGAAGATCACATATTTCACCGTCACGACCATGATCAATGCCCAAAAGATCATGGAGATAATGCCAAACACAGCTGCATGCGTGAATGGAATGCCATGCTCAGGACTAAAGCATTCTTTTAATGCATATAAAGGTGAGGTACCAATATCACCAAAAACAACGCCAATAGCAGACAGCACTAATACGGATAAGCGATCGTGATGCGCTTGACCGCTACCATCAATATTGACTGGTCGCATGACAGAAGACTGAGAAAATTCTGGATTACTTATCGACACGGTGAATTCCTTGTTGTTCTATAGCCTAGCCTGATTAATACACTCATAGACTGACATTGTGCTTAAAAATTACCAACTATGTTGGGTTTTACTTGATCATAATAAATTGTCATGTTTTATTGATGATTTTTATAGGCAATGCGTATTCTATAAATAAGTATTTAACTTTACAAAGGTTTAGTGATTACCACCGCACCTCTGAGTTTGCCTGCACTATAGCCAGTCGCTTGATCATTCGGATATTCTTGACGAATCTTTTCTGCCAGAGCAGCAGGTATGTCTTGCGCCTGTCCATGGCAACTGAGGCATTGTGGTTGCACCGCTATCGCTTTTGCGTAATGCAGTTCACGTTTGCCATTCGCTGTTTCCACCACTTTCCAGTATTCGAGATCTGCAGGTTTTTCACCTGCAGCTAAGCGCTCTTCAAATTGTGTCAATGCTTCTTTTTGCCACACATTCGGTATACCCATTTTTTGATTTCTGGCTCTAGTACCTACGCGCGTGATTTGCACACCATGTTCAGCTGATAGAGAGTTTGCAATAGCTGGTGCCGCTTCTTTACAAACACTAACTGCAGCAAGTGGGCCATCAGTACTCAATGCCGTTTTAAGTTTCTGTCCCAAGCTATTCAGTAGTTGTCCTGCGATGTTGCGTGTGCTGTCCACCGTCGTACTTTCTAGGTTGCTTGGTGTAGTGTCTGCAATAGCACTGATGGGAATTAGCAAGCAATTTGCAAACAGATAGACTGATACAGCAACAAGTTGAGATTTTTTCATGGCATTCATTTTTTGTCAGTGGTTGAACAAGCTTGATCGGAAGGAGTGAAGCGATACAGACCATAATCTGCAGTTTTTGCAATCAGGATGGCAGAATCTAATAATGGTGTTCCCTTTGCTATCGCTTGCAAAGTAACTACCCATGTCACGGGTTGAGCACATAACTCAGTAGAAAAATCTTGTCGTGCTCTGAGGATGGCTTTCTTTTTTGTACTTGCAAAAAAACTCGCTTCCAGTAATTCTTTCTGCCATGTGTCACCTAACAAAATTGCAGGGTTATTCCAGTTATAAAACACAGGAATAGGATTTTGTACATGAATATAAAATATAAAATCAAAGGGATAGACATCTAAGAACACCACAGGCTCATTTGAATGAGCTTGTGCTGCATAAGCTTCGGCTAACGGTTGAGTGTAATTATCATTATAATTTTTTGCCAGATAAATAATGAGTGATACACACAAAACGGCTGCAATTATAATGGGTATTAGTCGTTTATAACTAAATGCCTTTTGCCAAAATATTTGTAGCGTGAGTCCTTCTGCAATCAATATGGCTAGCGGTGGTAGCACAGGTAAGATATAACCAATGAGCTTAGATTCTGGAGTAGAAAAAAATACCAGAATAAAAATTAACCAAACCCAGCACAATGTGCGACTAGCTTGCCAAGCGGGTTGTGGTGCAGTTGGTAAGTTTAAGCGTGTGAGTAACAAAGGAGACCAAGGTACGGTAAGTGCAACCAGTGCTAAAGGTAAAAACCAAAATGGTCGTACATTATTAAAGCCGCTTCCTATAAAGCGATGGAATTGCTGCTCTATAAAAAAATAATAGAGAAAGCCATTGAATTGTTTTTCCATTTCAATAAACCATGGAAAAACGATAGCTGCGAATAACACTGGTGCTGGCCACCACAATAAACGTGGAATGGATTTCGAGTCTTTATTGATCACTATCCATAGCAATATTACTGCGCCGGGCAAAGCAATCCCGATTAAGCCTTTAGACAGTAAGCCTAGTGCGGCACAACACCATGCAGCGATTAAATAAGCGCGATAAGCATCGCCCTGCTGCATCGCTAAAATTGCGTACGCAGCAAAACAAATTGTGGCGGTGATACACCCTGCAACCAACATGTCATGATTCGCATATTGCGCGCCACCATAAAAGAAGGGGCAGGTTGCTAGAATAAGTAGTGCTGTACGAGCAATAGAAGCTGACATCCATCGTCGTATGAACATATAACTTGATAATATGGCTAGCAGTGCGCCTAGCATGGGCGCTACACGAGCAGCCCACAAATTTGGACCTAGCAGTTTGATGGAGACTGCAGTGATCCAATAAAACAAGGGCGGTTTATGGAAATACGGGAGACCATCTAAGGTCGGTGTGGTCCAACTTCCTGAACGCAGCATTTCCCAAGCCACGCCAACATAGCGACCTTCATCCGGCACTGAAAGAGGGCGCATGCCCTGTGTTAGTCCCAGCCAAATCACACAAGCTAGTGCAACTAGTAGCAATTCATGACAAGGTTTAGATCCTTTTTCTTGTGCAGTGAAGGTCAGATGCGCGGTGGTCTTGGATAAAAATTGTTCTAGAGATGTCATCTGAGGTGGGAAGCTTGAACTAGAACAGGTGCTATCTTCTACAAGCACGAATGGTGATGTGAGTACGATAGTGCGTCTGCTCTAAAAACAGAATTTTACCAATAAGCGCAGACCAATTAAGAATATTCTCGTAAGCTTGTGGTTTTATACTGGCTAAGTAAGAATGAATCACGTTGAGATTTGTTCTTAAAATAGCAATACAATTCATTTGGTAGTTAAATCTAAACCAACGAATGTTTAATGCCTTTATGCGTAGTCGCACAAACTTTGTGATGCTTGTGATTATGGACAATTGACGTAATTCCCCCTTTCAAAATGGCAAATTGTCAGACAAATTTTGCTGTTCCAAAATACCGTTCTTCATTTATTTCATTCACGCCATGCAGCCATCATCACAAGCTGAACTTGATATAGATTTACTAAAATCCTGGATAGGTCGAACACAGTCTGCGCAAGATGTGGTGAGCCTAGGATCAGCGCAGGCAATGGCAGCGACCTTAGATCAAGCAATAGTATTGGGTCTTGGTGATGCCTTACCGCCACTATGGCATTGGATTTATTTCTGGGCCGTGAGCCCACATTCAATGTTAGGTGAAGACGGTCATCCACAACGTGGTGGATTTTTGCCGCCTGTGCCTTTACCTAGAAGAATGTGGGCTGGTGGACGATTGCGCTTTGATCATGCAATTCCTATAGGATCAACCGCTATACGTGATTCGCGGATTGAGGACGTAAAAGTTAAATCGGGTACTTCAGGTCAACTCGCATTTGTAACAGTCTCGCATCATCTCTCGATTGAAGGTCAAGTTGCTGTGGTTGAAGAACATGACATCGTGTATCGAGATCATCCGAAAGCAGGCGCACCTTCTCCTCAGCCTAAGCTTGCTCCTACGGATGCAGTGTGGTCACGCACGATAACACCGGATCCTGTTCTCTTATTTCGTTATTCAGCGCTCACCTTTAATGGACATCGTATTCACTATGATAGAAGTTATGTAGCCGATGTAGAGGGATACCCAGGTCTGATTGTGCATGGACCATTGATTGCTACCTACCTGATAGAACTAGTGCGATCACATAATCCTTCGCGATCCATACAGTCTTTTGATTTTCGTGCGGTCTCCCCTATATTTGATACGGCTAGCTTTAGTGTGCATGCCCGTCCAGATGAGGACGGTAAGACGATACAATGTTGGGCTACCAATCCACAGGGTGAACTTGCTATACAAGCGGTAGCGATTTTGCGTTCAGAATAAAGAGTTGATTTGGAATTTTCTATGCGTCCTTTAGATGGAATCACTGTCGTCACTTTAGAGCATGCTATTGCTGCGCCATTTTGCACTCGTCAGCTGGCTGATCTTGGAGCTCGTGTGATTAAAATAGAAAGGCCAGAGAGTGGTGATTTTGCGCGTGCTTATGATGGGCGTGTTAAAGGCATGGCATCGCATTTTGTTTGGACCAATCGTTCTAAAGAAAGTTTAACGCTAGATGTCAAGCATGTAGAGTCGAAAAAGATACTCGATAAATTATTAGAACACGCAGATGTATTAGTACAAAATCTAGCGCCAGGTGCAGCAGCACGTTTAGGTTTATCGTATGAAGCGCTGTATGAAGCACATCCACGTTTAATCGTTTGTGATATTTCAGGTTATGGTGCAGATGGACCTTATCGTGATAAGAAAGCCTATGATTTATTGATACAAAGTGAATCAGGATTCTTATCTGTGACTGGAACAGCAGATGAACCTACTAAAGCAGGTGCTTCAATTGCTGATATCGCTGCAGGTATGTATGCCTATACCAATATACTCGCTGCATTAATACAAAGAGGTAAAACGGGTAAAGGCTGTAGTATCGATATCTCTATGTTAGAGAGTATGCTCGAGTGGATGAATTTCCCACTGTATTACGCCTTTGATGGTGCATCAGCACCAGCACGTGCAGGTGCGTCACATGCAACGATTTATCCGTATGGTCCATTTCCAGCGGGCGATGGTAAAACCGTGATGTTAGGTTTGCAAAATGAAAGAGAATGGGTGATCTTTTGTGAGCAAGTGCCTGTTTGCCAAGGCCCATGGTCCGGAGCCAATACCGTCGCCGTGAGATC
>JAIXOW010000200.1 GCA_027486615.1 Oxalobacteraceae bacterium
AAAGAACCACTTCAATGCTTGAGATGGATATTTGTATGTTTGTGCATCTGCTAATTTGAATAACTTTTGCACAAAAGATTCACAATTGATGATTATTTTGTTTAAAAAAATCACTTTTTTTTTTCTTTTTTCTTTGAACTTATTTGAGCAATCAAATAAGCTTGTTTTTTGTCTTTGCTAGACCTTGTAAGGTTCTGACTCGTTTGATGTCACACAAGTGATGTCACACAACACAACTATGACATAGGCTCGAAGGACCATGAACAATATTACTTGTTTCAATTATTTATTTTTGCTCTTTATGTTTTGGTAACATATTTTGGACTGCCTGTTTCCAGGCAAAGAAGTGAACTCTCTCTCCTTCCCCCTCCCTCTCCAGTGAGAGGAAGGAACAAGCAGAGATAGCTTAGTGAAGTAGTCATTTATGGAAGGATTGAAGTGGTTCTTTACACACCCGGGCTTCCAGAAATAACTACTTTAATAGCGAACAAATATATATCTTTATACTATAAATGCACAAGTATCTTTCAATTATCAGAATTAAAAGGGTTGGCTACGGTTAGCCTTTTTGTAGGCACAGAAAACAACTGCTATTCCTGTGAACACTAAAAGTCCCAACACTAATGCAGGGATTGAGATGCCAAAGCTCATTGCAGAATGCATTGAAGATTGCTTGTTCAAAGTAATCCAGTTTTTCAGTTCGTTCAAGTCTCTCTTTGGCAATGGACTGATTTTATCCAATTCTTTGTAGGCTTCAGACACTGTTTCGTTTGATGACTGACCCCAGATCTCACTGATGTCGACCTCTGTCGTTTTGGCGATGAAATCTCCAACGATGTCGAATCTCAGTTGTGGCCAAAAGTAATGTTGACCAGTTGTTATGTGGCAGTGGGGCTCAACAATGATTTCCTTGAGTCCTCGCTTGCCCGTCATAAGATGCGTACCAATGTTGCAAGCTTTGACGATGGTTTGATTTTCCTTCGCGTAGAGCAAAAACTTGTTGGTTCCTGTCTGAATTGCGAATTCCTCCTCGTCCTCAATTCTCTTCACGAAGTGAGAACATTTTCTCCTCAATGTTTGCTCAGATCCCATGAACAAGGATCCCAAACATGTTTCACGAATATTTGACCTCATCAGATTGGTGTTGGGACACACATAAGTGTTTCCACTCCTCGTATTCTCAATACGACATTGTAGCAAGTCCGTCTTGGTTAGTTCCAGGCCAACTTCTCCTAACTTGTCGATTGCCAAAATATCCTTTGGCGATTCAATGGTGAGCATCAGCTCGTCATGAATAAATGGTACTGGAATATATTCCAGCAGGCTGATGGGGTCTTGATGTACAAGTGGGATGTGTACAAATATTCTGATTTTTAAGTCACTCGTTGCAATGTAACTAATGTCTGCTTTGAATACTGACGAAAAGTCACTGTGAAGTCTTTTGAGACCGTATTGTTTGACACTTACATCAAGTTGAGAAAGCACTTGCTGAAGGCTCGTCGAGTCCATAAGTGTAGGATCGAGGTTTCCGAAGAGTAGAGCCTCAACGCCCCTCCCCCAGGACGAGAGTTCCGCATTGTGCTTCTCAAGAATTGTCATAAGTAAGATTTGATTACTCATGTATTCCAGTTCGATTTTCATACCGTTTTCCTCTTTTACCAAATCCAAAATTGCGGATTTGACGTGATTGATGTTGCTACTCAACATGGTGATAGCAGCATTTTCTTCTCTAAAGATGCGAAGAACTTTTTCGAATCCCTCTGAGATGCCGTCGACCTGATTTTGAAGTCTGGATAGCTGAATGGTGTTGTATATGGACAACCCCAAGCTCAGGATTGATCCGAACCCTGCAGCGACGGCCAAAATTTGACGCTTTTGACGTGTTGGAGTGAAGAACGCTTTCTCGAGACGTTCCAAGGATGTGGTACCAACTTGCATTGAGTTGATAGCAAGAAGATAGAATCTTCTTTTTTCAGGCATGTGCTCCTTTTCATGTGCATTTTTCAGAAAATGGAGTAGACTCTTTTGGGCTGACTTAACCTTTTCAAAGTTAATGACAGCGTTGAGATGGCCGTACGAAAGACCAGTTGCGTAAGTTCCGATGTTTCGAAAGTTCATCGTAACTTCTTTTGCACTAACATCACTGTCGCACGTTAGCGAGATCACAAATAGGATTGTGAAAAGTTTTAGGTTTTTCATGATTGACGTGTTTTCGACACAAGTTTTAGTTTCTTCTTTGGTATGTTGTCTCTTGCAGACTGATGAAAAAAGTATTGTTTTCCGTCTTGATATACCAAATTTTCGTAGCTTCAGCTACATTCTTCCACTTTTGTTTTCGCTTTCCGTCAAGGTTAAGCTGATTTAACACATTTTTTGTAAAGAATTTCGAAAAGTAAGGATTTTTTACTTATTTTTAAGGAATTTGACTTTGAAATAATTTTAATTTAACGTTTTTAGAAAAAATAAAATGATTTAATTTAATATTGCGATAGAAAATGTGTTTTACTTTTTAAAAAACATTTTCTAGTAACGAAATTCTTTGGATCGGTCTTCTCAATTCCGAACTTTGAGTTTTGACAAGAACGGTTCTTACCAAACCATCCTTGCTTTTGTAGACCTGAATGATTCTTCCAAGTCTCCATTCGTTTCTTGAGAGTAGATCATCTTTCAAGATAACCACTCTATGTAGCAAGTCTTCTTCAGAGGGTTCTTGCCACTTTTTTCGAACATTTTGTTGAAGTAGATAGTCATTACTCCACCTTTTCCAAAAGCGGTTAAGACATCGACTTCTTTGTTTCCACAGATGCTGGAAATCAGATTTTTCTCTTCTTGGGTTGTAGTCTGGTAACTGTTCCATTCTTCGCCCAATTATCAGTTCTGCTGGAGTGATTGGTGTCACATCCTGCGGATCATCCGACACATTACATAATGGTCGATTGTTCACAATTGCCTCACATTCTGTGAGGATCAAAGACAACTGCCGATAAGTTAATCGAGCAGTGCCCAGGATTAATCGAAGTGGAGTTTTCACACTTTTCACCATTCTCTCGGCCAAACCATTTGCCCATGGGGCCTTTTCAACATTGAAGAACCATTCAATGCTCTTTTGTTTTCCTTGGTTAGCAACTGCTGACCAATTAATTGATTTGTACAGGGCTTTCATTTCCTTTGAACCTTGCTTGAAGTTTTTTGCGTTATCACTGAACATGACATTTGGTGTTCCTCTTCTTGCACAAAACATCCTGAATGAACATAAAAATTCCTCAGTGCTTTGCCCTCGAATGAGCTCACAATGGATAGCTCTCGAGTGGAAGCATGTAAACAATGCTCCGTAAACTTTGCTTTCCTCTTCATGAGGACAGATATCTTCTTTTCCATCCACACATTTGTGTTTGGCATACAATGGACCAAAGAGATCCACAGACACGTTCCTAAACGACGCTGGATTGTCTGATCGCAGTGCCGGAAGTGGTGCCATTTGTTGTTTCAAGTCTCGACTTGGAACACATTTTCTCTTTAGACATCTTTTCAAAATACGCTTCATCTGCCGAATAGCTTGACACAGACGAAACTTTTGTCTCAAAATACTCAATGTATAGTTGGGACCTTGATGTCCGTTATCCTCATGCATCTGCATGATAAACTTGTCAACTATCTTACAATTCTTTGGCAAAATAATTGGTCGTTTTGTTTCATCAGCTAAATCTGAATGGACTAATCTTGTTTCACTGAACATGATTTGTCTGGTTGAATCCCATTGCGGGTTGTGTTCCCTAAGTTTGGATTGCTTTTCAATTTTTGTACCATTTTTCAAATTGGCAATTTCCGTTCCAAAACTTCTGAGTTGCGCGATTCTCCATAGGTGAAGTTCCGTTAGTTTAAATTCTTCAACACAGATTTCCGTATTCTTGATATACTTTCTGTGTGCTTTGCAGCCGAAGCGTAAAATGTACGCAAACAGCCTCACTGTTTTATTCCAGGTTTCAAACCTTTCGAAAGCTTTATTGAACGCGTCCGCACAATTGCTCGCTAAAGTCAAAAACTTAGGAATGTCAAAAAGTTTTCTTTCTTCAGAATCTTTTTCCACTTTTTTCGCCACTTGCTTTGGCCACTTTTCTTTCTTCTCATGAATGAAGTCTGGACCTTCCCACCACAGCTTGCTGTTGATGAGTTCTCTTGCCGTAAGACCTCGAGAAGGTAGATCGGCTGGATTCAAAGTCCCAGGACAATGATACCAATCTTCCTGTTTTGTTGTAGACAAGATTTCCTTGATCCGTCCACCGACCCAAACCTTGTATTTATCTGGGCCATTTTTGATTCGCCAAAGATTTATTAGCGAATCCGTAAAACAATAGCTGTGAGCAATTTCTAATCTTGGTAGAATTGCTTCTTGAACGAATTTGAGCGCTCGAGCTGTTATCAAAGCAGCGAGTAATTCAAGTCGCACTATCGTTTCAAAGGTTTTTTCGTTTTTCAACATTGTCATTGGTGTAACTCGAGTTTTAGAGATAACCAAATTTGATGAAGAGGTTCCATCATTATATGTACCCTTCACATAAATTGCTGTCGCAAATGCTTTTTCCGAAGCATCACCAAATGCAAACAGTTCGATTGATTTTGGTACTCCTCTTTTTTCATCAAAGAAGCACCTTTGCTTTTCCAATTCCACCACATCTTTAATGTCAGTTTTCCAATCTGACCATTGCTGATGCATCGACTTTGGGAGTAAATCATCCCAAGCCAAATTTTGCAACCAAAGTTGTTGAAACAAAACTTTCACATTGGTTGTGAGGGGTGAAATAAGACCTAAAGGATCAAAAATCTTAGCGGATTGCTGAAGAAATTTCCTTTTAGTGGTCTTCTCAATTGTAGAATCCGTCTTCTTGGAATCCAACGACGATTTTTCACTTTCTTCTGATTCTTCGTCACTTTCTTCTAACTTGTCAATGAAGTCAAAAGTCAACTTATCACTTGAGGTATCCCACTGGACACCTAAAATTTTTGTCTTCGATTTTTCAGTTTTCAATTTTTCAGGAATGTCTTTCAAGACTTCTGGATGATTTGAAGCAAACTTATGAGGTTCCATAGATGCCTTTAGTAGTAACTGAAATATTTGAACAGCCATCTTGGCAGCTTCCATTAGTTCAAATGAGCCGTCACAAACGTCATCCATGTACATAGACTCTTTGACTGATCTATGAGCCAGGTCATAGATTTTCTTGAACAATTCTGCGTGTTTCCGCACAACAAAAACTGCTTGAAATGGACTTGAGATGATGCCAAAAGTGATGACAATCATCCTCCAAATTTCTGGTGGCACATGCTGTGCACAACCTCTCCATAGGAAACGTAGGTAGTCTTTTCCGTGGACTAACTTTATCCTTAAGAACATTTTGCTTATGTCTAGCATGAAGACATAAAAGAAAAGTCTAAACCTTATCAGTAAGTGTACTAAATCAGGAAATAGACATGGACCCTGGTATAGGCAGCTATTCAAAGCATACCCATTTTTGGCTCTTGCAGATCCATTCATCACAATTCTACATTTCGTAGAAACATGATCAAGTTTGTATACCGGATGACATTGAAGGTAGTGGACATCGCCCTCGTGCGGTTCCACTTCTCCAGTAGGTACTCTTTCAGCAAACCCACCATCTATCATCTCCTGGTATGATTTGTTCACCAGATCCACTTGATTGTCTCTGATGATATTTTTCTCAACTTTTTGAAGTACAGCTCGTGCACCAGCTACATTACTCTGTAACTTTTTTATATTGTCTTTGAACAATAATGAAGTATACCACGTTTCTTCATCTTCTTTGTAGAAGGTTGATTCTTCCATTAATTGCACTGCCTCATCCTCTTCCTGGGTGAGGTCAGCGTTTTTGTTTGGGATAATTCCGAGATGTTCGACGTCCCAAAATGCGGAAATCATATCTTGTATATTCCTCGCCGAACATTTTGTTGCTTGTCAAAATTGCTGAGTCAGTCCCGCCGATTTGAAAGCACCGGTGAGGACATATCCCAGTTTCGTGGGCAAAGCAACAGGTTCGTTTA
This sequence comes from Oxalobacteraceae bacterium, assembly GCA_027486615.1. Taxonomy (GTDB): domain Bacteria; phylum Pseudomonadota; class Gammaproteobacteria; order Burkholderiales; family Burkholderiaceae_D; genus Pernthalerella. The sequence continues at coordinate 6,058 of JAIXOW010000200.1, forward strand.
CTTTGCCAGTGATTGGCTTTCCGGCCAACAACATCGTGTAGTAGGGAAGACCTACCATGATGTCAACCACTGATGATTTTCTTGGAAAGTCATCAGAAAATTTCAACGATTTAAGGTGTTCGAACTTGGACACCTCGAACGGGATCTCTCGCAGATCCGTTGTGATCGTTTTTGTTGTTGTTGCTTCCATTGTGGGTGAGCGGTATTTACCGTCCAAACTCTCCAATTGGAAGTTGACCAATTTTTCCTGTGTGGTAGGCAGTTGGCTACCGCCTGCCACGCACAGTTGAAGGCTGACAGTTTTGCCATCTAAGCCCATGATTTCTGCCATTTTTCGTGTGATAAGTGACAGTTCAGCACCACCATCCAAAAAGGCTCGTGCTTTGAATCGTTCTCCTGCCGGACTTAAAGCCCAGCAAAGACAGCTTTGTAGAATGGCTGTCCAATCTCCCATTCCAAGTTTTTTAGCTGACATAGCTTTTTGATCTTCACCCTCGTCTTGCTTCTCGCCTGACTTCTGTGCACTTCCAGCACCTTTTGTGTTGGGATGAAGATACCTTGAGTGTGGCTTGTCACACCCATTGATGTCGCACCTTTTGAAAGTGCAGTTATTTGTTGTGTGATCATTTCTGAAACACAAATAACAAAGTTTGTTCTCCTTGACGAACTTCCATCGATCGTCAATAGATTTTCCGGACAGAATTTTACAGTCTTTGATACTGTGGCCCTGATTTTTGCAGAAAGGGCATGTTCGCCCTTGCTGTCCACTACCAAGGCCTCCTCCGCGACCACCTCTTGAGGAGTGGCCACCTCCACGGCCTCCCCGGCCGCTTCCTCCTTGAGCGCTTCCATCTCTTGCATGATAGAATCCGTCTCCACCAGATTGGTGTTTTTGTTTCTCCTGTTTCTGAGGGGATCCGCCCTCTTTTTTGGGTTCTGGCTTTTTATCAGTTCCCATTGACTTTGTCAAGTTGATCTCCTTGTCGAGAACTTCTAGCAAATTTCGTTCCGTGGAGCGATGACCAAGAGGATGTTCTTGATCAATCATCTCGTGAGATTCCTTGAGCTTCGCCCAGGATTTAAGCACATAGTTATTCAATTTCAGCTCAAAAATTGTGCTTAACAGGAGTGTTCGACACTGACGTGCTGTCAGTTCAAAACCAATCAGGTCTGTGAGGAGTGACGTCAATTCCAAGAACGTCTCCTCCATGCTGAAAACATCATTACCCATTTTGGGCAACTCCAGCATTCGTTTCACAACCAGCTTTGCGCCAATTGCCTTGTTGTTGTATGCTCTGTCCAAAAGCATAATCGCACCTTTGTAATTTTCCTCATTGCAGTCCGCCAATGATTCAATTCGACGGAGTGCATTTCCGCTAAGGCACTTTTTGAGCATAATGAGACGCTCAGAATGGGGTTTCCCCATCTTGCTCATTTTGACATCAGCAGCTCTCCATGAAGTGATAAAATTTGAGTAGAGCCTGATATTTGACCCATCAAACTTCACAACCTCCCTCACCGGGTTGTAGTTCATTGACATCATGGCGACGTACCTCTTTTCATCCTTATCTTCTTCAAGATCATCTTCTCCGATTTTTCGTAGTGATGGGTCTTTGAGACGACCGTCAAATTCTTCTGCACAGTCATCTTCATCTTCATCGTTTGCCCAGTCAGAGGCAAAGTGTTCACTCACTTTTTCAATTTTGTCTTCTTCAAACCTCCTGGCTGCACCTGAGGAACCAGTTTTTGGTTTGTTGATTCTGAAGGGCACCTTGTGTGGTCCCTCCAGGAATTTGATCCGTTGCTGGAGATCAAGCCTCACACTGACATAGTCACGATCGAATGGATCCAATTCGTCCATCTCGTCCATGTCATCCAGGTCACACATTACAATCTGTTCTTGGATGGCCTGTAATTCGTCAAACCTCTCAGCGAGATTGACGAGAAGAAATGAAGCTTCATCGACATCATTCTTCCCCCAATCTGTTCTTTTCAGGTTTGCAGTGATTTTGTTGAAAGACCTCGTGAACTGTGCTTTCACATATTTTCGTTTGTCTTTCAAGAAGACTTTTGCTGCGGCTTTTTCGTCTGCCGTCGAGTTTTCGTCAATGACTGGAATCGTCATTTTTGACATTTTTTGTTTCTCAGATTCTGTTTTAGACATTTTTTCATCCAGAATCAAACCTTTTTTCTCAATTTTTTCAGCTTTTTGAAGCTTTGGATCACTCATCAATTTTTTGACAAATTTGCCAAATTCAGCCATGCAAGAATTCACCAAAAAACTTGACTGCTTTGTTACGTTTTGAAGTTACTATTAGCTCACCAATAAATAACCGTTGTTTTCTGTGATACAGTTTACACTCAAAAAAATTATTTGAATTTAAATGTATACTTTTAAATTTACGGGGAAAAAATTGAGCAGAAATTGAACACGTAATGAATTTAAATATTAATACACACGCGCGAAAAATTATAATTACACAAAATTATAAATGAAATTGAAAATTTAAAACTTTTTTGTCACTACTTTAGTGTCTTTTAAACTTATAGTGTCTTTTTCACTGCTTACGCATCCAGCGTTACGTTGGACTGGGCCTCGCTGAAGCTCGCCAGCCAGATTTTCCACGTTTTTGCACGAAACCAGTCCGATGCCACACCGTTTGGTTAGAGCTGGTCTCCTCGCGCGTACCGCCTCAGTTGTTGTCGTAGGAGTTGGGCCTCTTTTGAGAAGCGCGCCCTATCCTCTTCAGCAAAAAAAACCACAATTTTGCTGGCATTGACAACTAATTTTGCATTAGTTGTCAGGATCAGCTGATCACCCTCAAAATTAAAGATTTTGAAAGGTTTGGTGATCAGCTTAATTTTGTTCCGCTTTTTTTTCTGACTGCCTCTTTTTGCAGAGGTAGTGCTGCTAAATGTTTATCTTATTTGATAAAGCTATGCTGCTTATTGAACTTTAAAAAAAAAGTTTTTTATTTTTTCAAAGATGTTTTGATCGCACCAAAATTGTTCTTTTGGAGTGAGAATGTTTTTGAGTGCACACACACTT
>JAIXOW010000214.1 GCA_027486615.1 Oxalobacteraceae bacterium
CACTACTTCTTATCCATCTCTTTCGCAAAACTAGTTTTAGAGAAATGGATTGCCTCGCACCTTAGTTCCAAGTATTTTATGGACTCCCTCTCTTTTAATGAAAACGTGAGGTTTTTGTAATTTATAATCGACCTTTGAAATCATTATGAACGTCCGACACTAAAAGAGTATGAAGGGACTACTCTTTTTGCCAAACTTGTCTACCTGTGCGATGAGTTTGAGCCTGGTCTTGTGTACTTCAGCATTATTATTTGAACTTTGATTTGGTTAAAAAATAATTTATTGTTGTCACTTTAGCCTGGCATCATCTCAACCTACTGTCAGACGTATCAGACCCGTCAGTTTCTACAGGAGATTCCCTGGTGCACCGTGCATCCCAAGACCTCCGTTTTCATATCGCCACATCAAGCCAAATCCCTTTGACAGTCTGACCAAGACCCACAATCACCATTTTTGATTTGACATAAGGTTCATCAACCGCATTGAGGCTGAAAATTTCAACTTCAACTTACCTGCTTAGGGCATCTTCTGCAGCCCTCAGCTTTGGATTAAAGAACGAAACTGAATTGAAAAATGTCACGGATCGTTTGAAGTTTCCTTTTTCCTGGGTATAATTGGAATTTATTAAGAAAATGAAGAAGACAAAAAGAATTTGGTTCCTTTTATTGTTCGGATATTGAAGTGACTACAGGCGTTTATTACGAAGAAACATAAGCTTAAGTTCTAGACTACTAAAGTTCCGGACTACTCATCAGGGGCAAGGATGATATGGCACGCCACTAGAGAGTTGATGAAGTTTCTACCCCCATCATCAGGGTAAACTTCCCTAAAGTCATTCAAAATATCAGGGAATTCAGGATTGAGAAGGATCTCTGAAATGAAATTTTTCTTGACTTCCTCCTTCATCATCCGCACTTTCTTTTCCGCATTTTCACGATAACGTCGATCCAAGTATAAAGGAGAGTATTCAGTTTCCCTTTGAGGAATTGCTTCCACTTGCAAAAGGTCGTTGCGAGGACCATCAACTTCAGGCTCGTCCACTTCATCACCCTCCACATCAGACGACTCCGGAGTCTCCACACAAGTCAAAACATCCTTCATTTCTAGGTCCACGGTCTTTAGCTGCCGCTTGATATCACTAATCTCGTGATTAAGTTGATTAAGTTTATCAAGAAAGACTCGCTCCATCTTTAATTTGCACCAATTTCAAACTTTCAAAATTAACATAGAAGATCCACAAAAAACAAACAAAAATCGAGAACAAAGCTGAGAAAAAGCGGTCACACAGCTGAAACTGCATGAACATTGCATGGCGTTCCCATGCATCACTAAGTTTCGTGGAGATAAAAAAGGGGTAAACGCTCAAAGAAAAAACACATGTACTCAAATGCGTAGTAAAACAAGTTCAGAAGCTCACAAGCCAGAAACGAAGCCAGAAGCAACACTACTGAAGCTTAAAAAATTACTTCAAATCAACAAGAATGGAAGACGCACAATTTGAAGCAAGACGACAACGTTTGGACAGGGATAGAATGGCCAGAGTTCTCGAGGTCCTGGACAGAAGGAGAAACGAACAGAACTGAGCAGAGCTGAAAATGCATGAACATTAATCTCTAAATACTCGAAATAACACAGTACAAATATATTTCATAACAACACTGGGTCATTGATGTTCGGATCAAATTTTCGCGATTGATAGTCCACAAAATCTGACATTGGTCAACTCTATTATTAAAGAGGAGAGTGTTGATGACCACAAAAAAATCTTTAAAAAAAGCGTGTCAAAAATCTCATCGGAACTTTATTCTTTTGAAAAAACTTCAAGACATGTCAGATAAAGTGAAGAAAAAACAGAAACATTTTAAACTAATTGTGGAAAAATTTTCTTCATTTCATTGAAATGAATTTTAATGGTAATATCACCTTGGTTGCCTGCCAAGTGAAAGTTATAAACAATAATAGTTTCTCCTTATTATTAATGACCAATTAAATCTTATTTTAATTGTATATATTTTAATTTACACATAAATTCACAATAAATATTATGCCAATGAACTTATCACAATACATTTTTTTCTCATGATTTTAGAAAATCTAACAACACTACTCTTTTGATCAAAATGTCTTTTTACCGTAATACCTAAATGTTGACAACTTGAGAACTTTGTTAAGGAACTTGTTTGAATATGTTATTTTGTGTTAGGTGTGGTTGAATTAGTCAAATGTTATTAAAACTATGCATGCCCTAAAAATTTCCCATTTTATTGTTAAGATAGACTCAATAACTCCGTCTTTCTGTCTCCGTCATTATGTACGAAACGGTCTATCTTATCCGGCCGAGGAAACTCGACCGACGCTGTGTAAACCGACGCCAAGCTTCCAACTTGGCATCAGATCTAAGAGATCAAATAATCATCAGTTGTTACACAGAATCACAAGCCTAAAGACTCCTCTTTCTTGGCAGAACTGTTAACAGATTAATAAAATCATGAGAAATAAATGAA
>JAIXOW010000308.1 GCA_027486615.1 Oxalobacteraceae bacterium
TAAGAATTCAAACCTGCTCCAATAAACTAGAAATTTTCTTTTATGAAAGATTAACTCAAGGAAAAATCTTCTGGATAACAAGTGTCGAATGATATCAGCTCAACGCATCAAACAGCCTACAACCACCTTAATTCAAGCCAGATTCAACAAAGAACTTATCCCTGTTCCTTGCCACCAATTTTTTCGAGCCAGAACGAAACGAAGAATCGGCATCCCAAAAAGAACTTCAGATAATCAATCTTGATTGAATAAAGGTGAATTCCATGACCAGTATCGCTAAGCAAAATACGATAGAAGCTTTGAATATTTACCATAAGGCGCAGACAAATAAATGGGAGGTACGTGTATCAGAATCAGGCAATGTACGTATCGCTAGCTGGACTGATCGATTCAAATCAGGCTTCAGAGCGATTTTCAATCCTAGGCGCGAACGCACAAACTGGGACGAAAAAGCGAAAGAAGCAATTACAGCTAAGCTAACCAAAGAAATTACTTCACTTCAAAAAGAAGCCGATAAAGACGCCATAAAAGATTTATCCAAACGCCTTTTAACAAACATAAAAAACACAACAAACTTAACAGATGTAGAAAAAATCCTTTATCAAGAAGATGAAATTTTAAGCTCAGATAAAGTTACAAAAGAAGAGCGAAATTTTAAATCAACAAAAACAACTTATGACGAGCGAAAAGACTTTTATGAAAAAGTTATACCTGAGGATTCATTAGAAGAGATCTCGTTGGATACTCCAGAAACTTCATATATCGAATCCACCGTTACAGATAAAACAAAAGATGATTTAGTAAAACTTTGGGAAATTAAAGATAACAAAACCTACGGCCTAGTTATTCAAGAACTATCAGACTCAAAAGACAAAGACTTACGAAAAGTAACTAATGTGGCAGAAGCCACAATTTTTTTGATGAAGAAATATTCATTACCTCAGTCTGTGGCATTAAAAGCCGCCAGGAATTGCTGTCTTGCGATGGAAAATAAATATGTAGATAATCTCAATGATGCACTAGATCTGGTGAAATTTTCAGGGGAACTAGTTAGGGAGAAAAAAATAGAAAAAACTTCTGAATCAATCGAATTAGCTTATTACACCAAAAAATTCATAACGGAAAAGAACCTACCTATTAACGATGCAGTTTTATGCGCCAAATCGCTAAATGGAATTAAAGCAGAGAAAAAAATAATAACTCCTGCTGCCGTAGAAATTGCAGTCACTAGACTCAATAAAATGAAAGAATTTCAAAAAGTCACACCACGTGGACTTCCTTTAAATATTGATGGATCTGCTACAGAATTTAATTTGAAATTCTCTGCTAAAGGCGAACAATCAATCATTAACTTGTTAAAAAAACCAGATTTAGAAAAAACTGACTCAAACGGAGTCAATAGTGCATTTACAAGAGATGCAAATAGAATTGTTTATGAATTTGAAAATAAAAATGGAAAAAATTTTTTAGATTTTAAATCTTATACAAAATCCAATAACCAAGAAAATAAACAACTTAATCAAACCGATATTGATAAACAAGTAGAATTAGATAAAAGAGATTATCAATTAGAAGTGATAAAACAATTAAAGAAATTTTCAAATAATGATGAAGAAATTTACTATGCTCTTTCTTTACTTTGCGATCAGGGCGTTGGCATATCATTTACTCGTGTTTTTACTACTGATTTCAATCCAGAAAATGACACATTACCGCCAGATACACATATAGATGTAATCCCATTTCAATATATTGGAATCCATCCAGATTTGCCCGCCAATAACCCAAGCTGGGCTAAAAGCAAACCAGATTTGGCTGCACAATATCCAGATATTGTTGAAGCAAATAAAAATGATTTAACAACAAATTCTGTATTAAAAATTCAGTGGATGAAGGATGAAAAAATAAGGGTCGATTTTCAGACAAAACAAAAAATAAACTACATTTCAGATAATAACCGCGAAACGTTTATGCCTTTAAAAAATTCAGCTGGCGATTATGAAATAGAAGCTGAATATACAGTCGAATATAAAATAGATACACTTAGAAAAATGACCTTACAAGCGAAGGAAAAATTAAAAAACAATCCTTCTAATATAGAACTTAAACAAGTCACTCTAAATCCTGATGTGGATTTTATTTCTTCAAAAGTTTTTATGAGAATTAATCCTGATTGGGAGTCGAAAATAAAAGAATTTTAGAAAATTCTTCCTTCACAAAAACTTAGAATAAAAAAAGGCTGCACAAATGTGCAGCCTTTTCATTTTCAATACAAGCTTCGCTTACTAGCACATCCCGTATGATGCCAAAGAACTTTTTAGTACTTAGTTCTTAGACTGATCTACCATCTTATTCTTGGCGATCCAAGCGCACGTAAGGACGTAAAAAAAGCTGCACCTGCGTGCAGCTTTTAGTCCGAGCGCGGGGTGCGCTTACCAGCGCATCCCGTATGATGCCGAAGAACTGTTTAATACTTAGTTCTTTGACTGATCTACCATTTTGTTTTTAGCGATCCAAGGCATCATCCCCCTCAATTTCGCGCCTACGACTTCGATCTGATGTTCTGCATTCAGACGACGACGTGAAATCAATGTTGGTGCACCTGCTTTGTTTTCTAAGATGAAGCTCTTAGCATACTCACCTGTTTGTATGTCTTTCAAACACTGACGCATTGCGTTCTTGGTGTCTTCAGTCACGATACGTGGACCGGTAACATATTCACCATACTCAGCATTGTTAGAGATGGAGTAATTCATGTTAGCGATACCGCCTTCATAGATCAGATCCACGATGAGTTTGAGTTCATGTAAGCATTCAAAGTAAGCCATCTCTGGTGCATAGCCTGCTTCAACTAAGGTTTCATAACCTGCTTTGATCAATTCAACCGTACCACCGCACAGAACTGCTTGTTCACCAAACAAGTCGGTCTCGGTTTCTTCACGGAAGTTGGTTTCGATGATGCCAGCACGACCACCACCATTAGCCATGGCATAGGACAAAGCGATGTCACGTGCATGACCCGATTTATCTTGATAGATAGCGACCAAATGCGGCACACCACCACCTTGGGTATAAGTTGCGCGGACTGTGTGGCCTGGTGCTTTAGGTGCAATCATGATCACGTCAAGATCAGCACGTGGCACGACTTGACCGTAATGCACATTAAAGCCGTGTGCAAACGCGAGTACTGCACCTTGTTTAGCATGTGGTGCTACGTTGTCATGATAAACCTGAGCGATGTTTTCATCTGGCAGCAAAATCATGATGACATCAGCAGCTTTCACTGCATCATTCACTTCTGCTACTTTCAGGCCAGCTTTTTCAACTTTAGCCCATGAAGAACCACCCTTACGTAAACCGACGGTTACTTTACAACCTGAATCACTCAGGTTTTGTGCATGTGCATGTCCTTGTGAACCATAACCGATGATGGCGACGTTTTTACCTTTGATGAGGGAGAGGTCGCAGTCTTTGTCGTAAAAAACTTTCATGATTTTCCTAACTAAATAAAAATTGTCTAAGTTGTTGTTTGAATTAAACCTTGAGAATTCGTTCACCACGCCCTATGCCCGATCCACCAGTGCGGACGGTTTCGAGTATGGATGCACGGTCGATGGCATCGATGAATGCATCAAGCTTGGATTTATTTCCTGTCAGCTCAATGGTATAAGTCTTATCAGTGACATCGATGATGCGACCACGGAAAATATCTGTAGTACGCTTCATTTCTTCGCGCTCTTTACCTACTGCACGTACTTTGATCAACATGAGCTCGCGTTCAATGAACGCGCCTTCTGTGAGATCAACTACTTTCACGACTTCGATTAAGCGATTCAAATGTTTTGTGATTTGTTCAACCACATCATCTGAACCCGAAGTCACAATCGTCATACGCGACAGTGTTGCATCTTCAGTAGGTGCAACGGTCAGAGTTTCAATGTTATAGCCACGCGCAGAAAATAATCCTACGACACGTGACAATGCACCGGCTTCATTTTCTAATAAGGCTGAAATAATATGGCGCATGTTATAGATCCTCCGAACCAAGCAGCATCTCAGTCAGACCTTTACCTGCTTTAACCATAGGCCAAACATTTTCATCACGATCGGTGATGAAATTCATGAAGACGAGTTTGTCTTTCATTGCGAAGGCATCTTTGAGTGAGGATTCCACATCACTAGGTTTGGTAATGGTCATACCGACATGACCAAATGACTCAGCTAATTTATCAAAGTTAGGCAAAGAATCCATGTAGGACTCAGAGTAGCGTTTGTCATAATCAATCTGCTGCCACTGACGTACCATACCGAGATAACGGTTGTTGAGCAAAATGATTTTTGGTGTCAGATGATATTGCTTACACGTTGCGAGTTCTTGTATACACATCTGAATGGAAGCTTCACCCGTCACACAAGCAACTGTTGCATCAGGATGTGCCATTTGTACACCCATTGCATACGGTAAGCCTACACCCATGGTACCTAAGCCACCGGAGTTAATCCAACGACGTGGCTTATCAAAGCCGTAGTACTGCGCTGCCCACATTTGATGTTGACCCACGTCGGAAGTGATGAAGGCATCACCCTTGGTGACTTCCCACAGTTTTTGTACGACAGACTGTGGTTTGATGACTTCAGTTGACGTTGGATATTTCAAACATTCTTTTTTACGCCATTCATTGACTTGCTTCCACCATGCAGAGATAGCAGTTGCATTTGGTTTTGTCTCAGCAGCATCGAGTTGAGACAAAATTTCATTCAACACTTCTTTGACATTGCCAACAATAGGAATATCAACTTTTACGCGTTTTGAAATTGAAGAAGGATCAATATCAATATGAATGATTTTGCGTGGGTTGGTTGCGAAATGTTTAGGATTGCCAATCACGCGATCATCAAAACGCGCACCAATCGCAATCAATACATCACAGTGTTGCATCGCCATGTTGGCTTCATAGGTGCCGTGCATACCTGGCATACCAACAAAATGCTCACTGGTTGAACGATACGCACCTAGACGCATTAGGGTATTGGTACAGGGATATCCTAGTTTATGGGCTAATTTATTGAGCTCAGGTGAAGCATCCGGCA
>JAIXOW010000429.1 GCA_027486615.1 Oxalobacteraceae bacterium
GTCCAACAAGAACATGCTATTGGCAATTGGGATGAATTTATTCATTTCTTTTCATCCTCTCACAATAAGTCAACTTCAGTCTATGGTTTTGCACCAGAACAATTACATTTTGGGTTCAATAACCCCTCTCCAACGGATCTCTTTCAGTTATGGCCAAATGCAACTGATCAAACAGAGTACATGAATAAAATTGTACCATTAGCCATAATAGCTCGAAAAGAGGCGAGAGAGAAACAAGATAAAGCAATGAAAAGCAAATTAACATACAGGAATCAGAACCTATCAGCTAAAGCTTTTAAGCCTGGTCAAATTGTATTACAAAGAAATTTACAATTAGCTACAGGACCAGGAAAGGCAATGCAAACTAAGTATAATGGACCATATGTTGTTGTATCAATTGATAAAGATCAATCATCTGCGCTAATTGAACACATGCACACAGGTCAACAAGTTAGAGCACACTTTTCTAACATAAGTACACTTAATTTCTTGCCTCAATATCATAAAGCACCTAATAGGTATGATGAAGAACTACTTCAATTCCTTCCTGAAAAATATTCTTATCAAAAATATTATGGATCTAAATCTGCGAAAAAGCAGTTAACAAATAAAAAGAATATTGTTAAGGCAACAGATTCGAATCCCGCTCCAAAAGAATCAAAAGAGCGAGATTCGAACAAAGGACTTAAAAAAGACGTTATTGCAAAATTACCAATTGTTGCAAAAAATGCACAAAATTCAAAAGGTAATAAAAATATTAGCAATGAGCCAAAAAATAAATTATTAATGCCAAGCATAATAAAATCAAAGGACATTTCCACACAAAAGATTGATAATAACAATAGGAAAATTGAGATTTTTATGCCAAGCATTATTAAAGATATCAATGGTAAAATTAATATTACGTTACCAGAACATATTTTACCGTCACAAATAAAGAAAGATCAAATTATTATACCTCAATTATTAAACATTTCAACTAAAACCTTGGATAAAGACCATGACAAAACGGAAGTAAGTAAGGAGCGACGTTCGACGAGAACCAAAAAACCTCCTGATAAGCTTACATACTAAAAGTGTCACGCGTGCCACACGGTTAAACAAAAGGAATGTTACAATAATGAGTATGCTAAATGGACATTTTTCGGTCGAACATACGTAATTTTTACGTTTTCGTTGATGACCTTATCAACACCTCTTACCCACATTTCTTTCACCCATTTTCTCTCTTTCTATCCCTTTGCTAAAAAGCTGATGAATGCTTAAGTGCTTTAGTCGAAAACGGAGCTAATATCCTGGCCATGTCTACGCAAAATATCTTTCGACAGCTCACTGTAAATAATACAGTCAGTTTCGGACTCGAAATTTTCTTTTATGTTCGGACGTACAAAATTAAAGAAAGATGAATTTTCGTCGCTTATAGAGTCCTTATGGGTTTCTAGACATCATATAAGTAATCCAGCCAATGGGCGGACCTTAGTTCGCAAGTAGGGTTGAGTATGATAATATACTCGGTGTTAAGCATGCAAATAAGTCTTACTTACAGTGCGCTTGTGACCAGCTACGTTACAGTGTCACATGTAGAAGCCTATTTGAACCTCAATGAAGGGTCCTCTGTTTCACGACGTCTAGTCGTCAGTAAGTGAAAATTGTTCTGTAGAACCAGAGCCCCCTCGCCCACTTTTATTGTGCATGTGCAAACACAATTGTGTTATTAACGTTGCATTTGTGAAAGCACCCGCAGACGCCCAAGAGACGCAAATACGAAGCTCAACATTTCATTTCTTCAGTAACACATATTCGATCAACAAGGTAGGAACAATTTTTGATTGACTTTTAATCAAAAATAACTTTGAAAATGCAATTCAAAATTTTGTTGATACTTCTTACAATATTCGGACACTTGTCTGCAAATTCAATAAAGGTTAAGGGTGGTTTGATTTATAAGGACGAGGGTACTGCACAGATCAATCAGGAACACTCTATTTTCAAGAGGACTGTTGATACTTCGGCTCTGCAATCAGTTGAGCAAAGATTAAAGGATGGAACAAAATTATATGAAGAATTTTGCAAGATTCTAACGAACTATCAATGGAATAACTTCAACACAGCTGAAGAGTTAGCCGTCAATGACGCAAGAAGAAACAATCTTTCAGTAACGTTCTTCTCAACAAACCTTAAGTATCCCCTCAAGGATTCAGAACAAGTCTGCACAAGACTTAAGGGAAGAAGACCGGAGATTGGAGACTTGGCCCACTTCAACGCCGCACGAACATTTGCAAGCACCAAAGGTATAAAAATGTTCGAGGCAGGGATCAAGTACAATCCTAAAAGTAGAAGATTTGAATTTCTAACGTCATCAATTCCGGCAAACAACGGACTTTTTCCAAAAGTTTACTATGGAGGAAGTTACACCGGAGAAGAACATGTTGCCGCATGGGAAAAGGATGACTACTTGGTTAGGGATGCACCCGCATACCCGATGGTATACAAGGACCCAACAGGTCACTTCCGTCTCAAGTTAGCTGACGACAAGGAAAGGAATATGTTGGACTACATCCTATGTGAACAACTAATTAGCATCAAGAAAATCTCGCCGGCAACAACTCCAAATGAATTTATGAAGATTGCCGAACACAATTGTAATCGGGATCTTGACTCAATCAAGACCCAAACACAATATACAATTGATGAGCTACATACAATCACACAGTTGAAATTTAACATTTCGGAAGAGCCAGTATGGACGAACTTCTTCCCACAATTCCGACCCCTGGATGAACATAGTAGTAAGCGTTTGTTCTGGTTCAGCCTGCACACAAATAGAGAAAAGCCGAAACTAGGACAGCCGCAAGGAGTACCCCCTCCGGAAGATGTATTCAAAAGATCTAGAAGACACATCATTGTTCCGGATTGGGACACCACAAAGAATGTTCGTTCACCATTTAGGGATGAATGGCAAGAATATCTCAGAAGCCTTCCACCAAAATCATGCTACTGGAAACCAAGTATGATTTTCAAGCCAGACGCATCAGATATTTTGCCTTTTCCGTACGAGGAATGGGAAATCTTTGCAGACGTACCAAAGACACTCCCAGATTTTGTGATACTGCTACACACAATCTACACACTCCATGTAGAGAAGCAGTATGACCGATCTTCATTTCCGGATTGGATGGCATTCCACGGAAGAAAGGTAAAGCTATATCAAATGCTGAGAAAGTCTTCACTTGTACATAGAATTGCACGCAACCTGGAATTCATTGAAAATCGTCATGAACAGCTTTTCCAAAGATTTCTCAGAGACAGGAATGCACTTAGATTCGGTTCTAGGATCCAAAGGACGATAGAACATATTGAATCCAACCTGCTCGAGAAATTAATTGTATTGAGTCCAGAACAGGATAATATCACGGAGTCAGATTTCCAACACCTCAACAGCACACAGTTGAAACAATTCTTTCAACAGTTGATGGATCCGGAATATGACCCATTTGATAAAACACATACAAGGATTAACACACTAAGAACGGATCAAGAAAGAGCAGATTTTCTGAAGAAAAATAGACCCAATGAGAATCCGGAATACGAATTAGAAAATCCGGATTCATTGGA
>JAIXOW010000190.1 GCA_027486615.1 Oxalobacteraceae bacterium
AACTTTGCCAAAAACGGCATAGCCCCAGCCATCTTGTCCTGGATAGTCCAGAAAGCTATTGTTATTCACATTGATAAAAAACTGCGCACTAGCGGAATGCGGATCAGCCGTACGAGCCATGGCTATAGTGTAGGTTTGATTTTTTAAACCATTCTTTGCTTCATTTTGTATAGGAGCGCGTGTTGTCTTTTCTTTCATGCTTTTATCGTAACCACCACCTTGCACCATAAAGCCATTAATAATGCGATGAAAAATAGTGCCATTGTAGAAACCATCTTTCACATACTTAAGAAAATTATCAGCTGAAAGTGGCGCTTTATCTGGATAAACCTCAATCACTATCTCACCTATATTTGTTTTCATTTCTACTTTTGGTGCATTTTGAGCAAGGCTGGAAATACTAGCGAGTGCCAACACACTGCTAACGACCAATTTCAAATAAAGACTAGACACGATACGCATGTTATTTTCCTTTTGTTTGTCAACTAATTCTTAAGTTGATGATGCTTGTTCAATAGAAGGGCTAAGCTTCAATGTTATACTACGGGCTGACTCGCATTTTATCAAACTACGCCTTAGTAAGACCTTGATCTTACAGGTTGCGAATAAAACCAACCCGCCAATTATTAGTTTTGATTTTAATTATTTGGCACGCTTAGATTCATCCATGAGTGTTTTGAAAATTTACAATACGCTTGCGCGTGACAAGCAAGTTTTTGTTCCTATCGAGCCGGGAAAAGTACGCCTGTATGTATGCGGAATGACGGTGTATGATTTTTGTCATCTTGGCCACGCGCGTGTCATGGTGGTGTTCGATATGATTCAGCGTTGGTTGCGTGCGCAACAATTCGATGTCACTTATGTACGTAATATCACCGACATTGATGACAAAATTATTCGACGTGCTGTTGAAAATAAAGAATCAATATCAGCATTAACTCAACGTTATATCGATGCCATGCATGAAGATGCAGCCGCTCTGGGTGTGGAGCGTCCTGATCATGAACCCCGCGCGACTGCTTTCGTGCCACAGATGCTGAATTTGATTGGTGCTTTAGAAAAAAATGGCTTAGCTTATCAAGCTAAAGATGGAGATGTAAATTTTTCAGTACGTGACTTTGCTGGTTACGGCAAGCTCTCTGGTAAATCTTTAGATGATTTACGTGCAGGTGAACGAGTTGATGTAAACAGTACAAAGCGTGATCCACTTGATTTCGTTTTATGGAAAGCTTCACGCGAAGAAGAACCGCAAGAAGTGAAGTGGGATTCTCAATGGGGTAGTGGCCGTCCTGGTTGGCATATTGAATGTTCAGCTATGTCTTGCGATTTGTTAGGAGAACATTTCGATATTCATGGCGGCGGACAAGATCTGCAATTCCCACATCATGAAAATGAAATAGCCCAATCCGAAGGGGCGAGTGGTAAACAGTTTGTTAATTATTGGATGCATAATGGCTTTGTGCGTATCGATAATGAAAAAATGTCTAAATCATTAGGTAATTTTTTCACCATACGTGAAGTATTAAAGAATTATGACGCAGAAGTAATTCGCTTTTTTATTTTAAGAGCGCATTATCGTAGTCCGTTGAATTATTCTGATACCCATCTCGATGATGCACGTACTGCATTAGCAAGATTATATGTAGCTTTAAAAACAACTGCAGCTGAAACTAAGACTATTGATTGGAATGAACCTCATGCACAGCGCTTTGCTGAGGCGATGAATGATGATTTCAATACACCGATTGCGATTTCAGTGTTATTTGATTTAGCTAGTGAAGTTAACAAGCATCATTCAGTTGCTTTGTCATCGCAGTTGAAAGGTTTGGCCAATGTAATAGGATTGTTAGAGCGAGAGCCTAAGCAATTCCTGCAAGCAGGTGGTACTGAAGATGGACTATCAGATGATGATGTGCATGCATTGATAGCAGCGCGTACACAAGCAAAGCAAGAGAAAAATTTTAGCGAATCGGATCGTATTCGCGCTGACTTATTAAGTAAGGGGATCGTTCTTGAAGACAAACCCGGTGGACTCACGGAGTGGAGAAGAGCATAACCCTATGGTCAGGAAAACAGCTTCACCGTTGTTAAAACCTGATTACTGGGATCAAGCTAAAGCGGAACTCATGAAGCGTGATCGCATCATGAAAAAGCTCATTCCTAAATTTGGCGATTTGCAGTTGGTTGGACGTGGAGATCCCTTTGTGACTCTTGCACGTTCTATTGTGGGACAACAAATCTCCGTTAAAGCAGCCCAAACAGTTTGGGAGCGATTGGTGCTCGTTTGTCCAAAAATGACACCGGCTTACATGCTACGTGCTGGCGAAGAAAAAATTGCAGCATGTGGTCTTTCCAAACGCAAGACGGAATACATTCTCGATCTGGCTTTGAATTTCAAAGAAAAAAGAGTGCATGCCACTGATTGGGCGTCGATGGAAGATGAAGAAGTCATCGCAGAATTAACTCACATACGTGGAATCGGTCGCTGGACTGCTGAAATGTTTTTGATTTTCAATTTGCTAAGACCGAATGTTTTGCCCTTGGATGATTTAGGACTCTTGCGCGGTATTAGCGTGAATTATTTCTCTGGTGAGCCAGTCTCACGCAGTGATTTACGTGAGGTGGCAGCTAACTGGGAGCCTTGGCGGACAGTGGCAACATGGTATCTTTGGCGCAGTTTAGATCCAGTACCGGTAGAATATTGACACTTTGATGCAAGAATGGCATTTTCGTCATTCCCAACCCCAAGGTCAGAGGTCTGACCACAAGGAGCTAGTGTGAGCAAAATAACGTTTCTCGGTTTTGAGCAGCCCATCGCAGAACTCGATTCAAAAATTGAAGAGCTGCGATTTGTTCAAGATGATTCTGCAGTCGATATTTCTGAAGAAATCGATAGACTCTCGCAAAAGAGTCAGCAACTCACTAAAGACATCTATGCCAAGCTCACGCCTTGGCAAGTCTCTCAAATTGCACGACATCCACAACGTCCTTACACCATGGACTATGTGAATGAAATCTTTACTGATTTCCATGAGTTGCATGGTGATCGTAGTTATGCCGATGATCTTTCTATCGTTGGTGGATTAGCGCGCTTCAATGGTCAGTCATGTATGGTCATTGGTCATCAAAAAGGTCGTGATACCAAAGAACGTGCCATGCGCAATTTCGGTATGCCTAAACCTGAGGGATATCGCAAAGCTATGCGCCTCATGAAGTTGGCAGAAAAATTTAATATTCCTGTCTTTACCTTTGTGGATACACCAGGTGCTTTCCCTGGGATTGATGCAGAAGAGCGTGGTCAATCAGAAGCAATTGGACATAATCTGTATGTGATGGCAGAACTCAAAGTGCCACTGATTGCGACCATCATCGGTGAAGGTGGTTCGGGTGGTGCATTAGCAATTGCAGTGGGTGATGCAGTCATCATGCTGCAATACGCAACCTATTCTGTAATTTCTCCTGAAGGATGTGCATCTATTCTTTGGAAAACAGCAGAGCGTGCATCTGATGCAGCTGAAGCATTAGGTCTGACAGCGCATCGTTTAAAAGCATTAAACCTGATCGATAAAATCGTGAATGAACCTTTAGGTGGTGCACATCGCGATCCTAAACAAATGGCAGTCTTATTAAAGCGCACATTGGCTGACACCTTGCGTCAATTCCAAGGTGTGAAAACCAAAGACTTACTCACAGCACGCCACGAAAAACTCATGAGCTATGGCAAATATAAGGAACTCGCTCAAGCTGAGTAAATCTACACTAGCGTCTGTTGTCGCATTTGAACGCGCGTTAGAAGAAATTCTGACGCGCGTTGTTGTTTCAGCAGAGCGCAAAATCGCTGTTGCTTACAGTGGTGGTCTAGACTCGTCTGTGCTTTTGCATCTCGCTAAAGATTTTTGTGTCAGTCGGCAAATTACGCTATATGCGTTTCATGTTCATCATGGCATTAGCCCGAATGCTGATGCATGGCTTGCGCACTGTGAGACACAAGCTAAACAGCAAGGTGTTTATTTTTTTTTACAGCGTGTGAATTTAATCGATGTGTCTGAACATGGCATTGAACAGTCAGCACGTATCGCACGTTATGCTGCACTGAATACATTGTGTACACAACATCACATACCATTACTCATCACAGCGCATCATCAAGATGATCAAGCTGAAAGCGTGTTACTACAGTTGTTGCGTGGATCAGGCTTGCCTGGGCTCTCAGGTATGGCAGAACTACAGTTACAGCATAGTTTGTTAGAGGGCGATATCACTCTGGGTCGCCCTTTGTTGCAACTCACACGTGAACAATTAGAAGACTTAGCAACGACATTAGACATAACGCATATTGATGATGAATCGAATGCAGACACACGTTATAAACGTAATGCAGTGCGCGCATGGATTACACCTGTATTGGAAAAACATTTTCCTGGCTTTGCAACCCAATTCACACGTAGTGCAAAGCATATACAAAGCGCACAACGATTACTCGATGAATTAGCACAATCTGATCTTGAACAATGTGCAGAGGGATCGATTATTTTTCTCGATAAATTACAATCATTATCTGTTGATCGTGTTGATAATCTTTTGCGATATTGGATAAGAGATTTAGCACAGTATGCACCGAGTAGTGCGCAGCTAGAACAATTGCGACAACAAATGCTGCAGTCCTCACATGAAGCGCATCCGTTGATTGAAATTGCAGGATTACATTTTCAGCGTAGAGGACAACAACTGTATGCAACGAAAGAACACAGTAAGCAATTGCCTCCAACAGAAATAATTTCTTTCATATGGCAAGGCGAATCGGAAATCGATATACCAGCTTGGCACGGCAAACTTAAATTCGTAGCAGCAGAAGAGAGTGGTCTTGCTTCGGAAGCTTTGCGTAAAGGGCCACTTAGTCTGCGACCACGCAGAGGCAGTGAAAAATTAAAACCTGATAGCGCAAGACCGACGCGCACGTTAAAGAATTTGTTTCAAGAGGCAGAGATATCTGCGCAAGACAGAATTTGGTTGCCTTTGCTCTACCTCGGTGAGGATTTAATTTTTGTACCGAGATTAGGTAGTGATAAAACGCGCTGTATTGCAGAGAGTGACGGAATCCTTCTTAGTTGGGAGCCGTATGTGAGTTGAAGCAGTGGGGATTGATTGTCATTCTGCATTGCAACATGTAAAATCTAGGGTTTATTTCGCCCACAACCAGCATCAGCAATGGCCTTAATTGTTCATAAATATGGCGGTACCTCAATGGGCTCGACAGAGCGCATTAAAAACGTCGCGCGTCGCGTCGCCAAGTGGCATGACGCAGGCCACCAAATCGTGGTGGTTCCTTCTGCAATGTCAGGTGAAACAAATCGCCTGCTTGGCTTAGCCAAAGAAATCACGACGCAGCCAGAGCCACGAGAGTTAGACATGTTGGCTTCCACTGGTGAGCAAGTATCGGTCGCATTGTTAGCATTGGCATTGCAATCCATAGGCAAGCAAGCTGTGTCTTACGCAGGTTGGCAAGTCGCGATTAAAACCGACTCATCGCATACCAAAGCGCGGATTGAATCGATTGATGAAGCGAAGGTCAAACAAGATCTCAACGCTGGTCGTATCGTTATCATCACAGGCTTTCAGGGCGTCGATGAGAAGGGCAACATCACGACACTGGGACGTGGCGGTTCTGACACCTCAGCTGTTGCTGTTGCCGCTGCACTGAAGGCGCAAGAGTGCCTGATTTACACCGACGTGGATGGTGTCTACACCACCGATCCACGCGTGGTCTCAGAGGCGCGTCGTCTAAAAACAGTCACCTTCGAAGAAATGTTGGAGATGGCCTCGCTAGGCTCCAAAGTCTTACAGATACGCTCGGTTGAATTCGCTGGTAACTACCGCATGCCTACGCGCGTGCTGTCATCGCTGACCGATCCATTGATACCGCTGGAAGAAGAAGCGAACTCCGGCACATTGATATCGTTTGAGGAAGATACAAACATGGAACAAGCCACTATCACTGGCATCGCCTTTAATCGTGATGAAGCCAAGATCACTGTCAGAGCAGTGCCAGATCGTCCAGGCATTGCTTATCAAATTCTGGGGCAGATTGCGGATGCCAACATCGAAGTCGACATGATTATTCAGAATCAGTCGTCTGAAGGTAAAACCGACTTCACCTTCACCGTGCCACGCGGCGATTACGACAAAGCCATGAAAGTCATGCACGAGAAAGTGAAACCCTTGATTGGTACCGATGATGTTGTTGGCGACACCAAGGTCTCAAAAGTCTCTGTAGTCGGCGTAGGAATGCGTAGCCATGTTGGCGTCGCATCTCAGATGTTTCGCACCCTTTCAGAAGAAAACATCAATATCCAGATGATCTCCACCTCTGAAATCAAGATTTCTGTTTTGATCGATGAAAAATACATGGAGTTAGCTGTGCGCGCTCTGCATAAAGCGTTTGGACTGGAAAAATCCTAAGATTGACCAAACCAGCGCTGAAAGCTATCATCCAACCCTTTGCAAAATCCCTGCTGACTTGAGGGTTGCAAGTGGAGACGTGGCCGAGTGGTCGAAGGCACTTCCCTGCTAAGGAAGCATATGGGCTTAAACCTGTATCGAGAGTTCGAATCTCTCCGTCTCCGCCAGATATATCAAAAATGCCCGCGCAAGCGGGCTTTTTTATGCGGAGCGAGCGATGTCCCTGCTGACATCGGGTGAGAGATTCGAAGGGCTTGGCTTGCAAGGTAAGCATTTTGGGCTGGAGGAGGCAGATGATGATATCCACCGGTTGGCCTTCGAGATCAGCGGTATGGGCATCATGCTTCATGTAGGGCTAGAAGTGATTCAGGTCATTCGTCCGCAGCTTTTAGAGACGGCAAAGGCGCTGGACTGCTACCACGAACGCTTAATGTCCTATGCCATGGCCTTAGTGGCCTTGGAGGAGAGTCGACGCAATACTTTTCAACGCTAACTAAGCTGCTTTCATGATCCATTTACTTTACTGGTTCAAGTTGTTTTGTCTGCTCTTGTTATTGGGACTGCTGGGGGCTTGCTCTGGGATACAGCCCACTCAGCGCATCGAATTGCGCTTACCTCCCCAGTGGGAGGCACCGCTTCCACACCAAGGTTCTGTGATCGCATTGTCTCAATGGTGGGACAGCCAAGGGGATCCTGTGTTGGTGGAGTTGATCAACAATGCACAGTCGGTCAGCCCGACTGTATCCGTAGCATTGACACGTGTCGAGTCTGCTCGGGCACAACAAGTTGCGTCTAATGCCCGACTGTTGCCTAGCATCAATGCTCAGACAGGTGTGCGTCGCGGTGTGGCGTTACCAGGGGCTGCCCTTGCGACGCGTACCGACATTGGTTTAGGAGCGTCGTGGGAACTAGATCTTACCGGCGCTAATCGCGTGGAGCAAAGTGCAGCGCAAGGTCGTCTTAAGGCCAGTGAAGCCTTGTGGCATGACGCTAGAGTATCAGTCGCTGCAGAAGTGGCTCAGCTATATTTTGGTTTAGAAGTCTGCCAAGCACAGACGGAGTTGGCGCGGCAGGATGCCGAGTCGCACACTGAAACTGTCAGACTTACGGCGTTGAGTACAAGTGTAGGACTCACTGCTGAGTCGGACTCCGCTTTGACGCAGGCAGCTGCAGCTCAATCGGCAAGTCGTCTGAGTCAACAGGAGGCTCAATGCGAAATTCAGGTCAAGGCTCTTGTTGCTCTAAGCGGCATTCCAGAGGCAGATCTCAAAAGAAAAATAGCTTTTCCAAAAGCAGGTAATCGAAAGCTTACTCAATTTTCCATAGAAAGCCTGCCAGTGCAGGTGATTTCCCAACGTCCCGATGTGTTCTCTGCCGAGCGTGAAGTGGTGTGGGCGGCTGCACAGGTTGGCACAGCCCGTGCGGCTCGTTATCCACGCTTTAGCCTCGATGGCTTTATCTCAAATGTACGTCTGGCCAATTCGGGGGTCAGCAGAGATTTCACCTTGTGGTCCTTTGGTCCTCTAGCAATAGATCTTCCATTGTTTGATGCCGGACGTCGTAAGGCCACGGTGGATTTCGCACAGGCAGCATATCGTGATGCAGTTGTTGCTTACCAAGGAAAGGTTCGTCAAGCGGTGCGTGAAGTGGAGGAGGCGATGGTAAACCTTAGCAGCACCGAAGCTCGAATAACCGCAACTCAGTCCGCCGCAGCGGGCTATGCTCGGGCACTCAGTGCTACCCGTGCGCGTTATTCCCAAGGACTGGCAAGCTTGCTTGAAGTGGAAGAAGCTCGACGCAGTGCGCTGGTGGCTGACAATGCCGTGCAGGTGCTTTCGCTCGAACAGCGACTTGCTTGGATTAGTCTTTACCGCGCCGCCGGTGGCGGCTTCACGCCTGAGCAAGTTTTAAATTCACCTTTGCCCATCAAAGCTCCCTGACATATCACATCAGATTGAACTAACGCTTCACTTCAGGCCGACAACCATGAAACTATCCAACTTGCGAACCTATTCCATTTCTTTGCTGCTGGTCAGCCTGCTTGTAGCAGCCCCCAGTATTTTCGCCGCAGAAACCAAACGTTCTGCCGCCAAACCTACTCTGACTGTATCCGTCGTTCAAGCTACAACATCTGTGCTTCCCATACGACTCAGTGCCAATGGAGCTATCGCTGCATGGCAGGAAGCTCAAATTGGTGCTGAAGTCGCTGGTCTTCGAGTTGCTGAGTTACATGCCAACATTGGCGACAATGTGCGTCGAGGCCAGTTGCTGGTTACGTTTGCGGCAGAGACAATTTTGGCTGACGTGGCATTGGCGCGCGCTAACCTAGCTGAAACGCAGGCAATCGCCGATGAATCTGCTGCCAATGCTGAACGCGCCCGAGCCCTACAAGGTACTGGCACCTTGAGTGTGCAGCAGATCAACCAGTTTCTGACTCAGGAGCAAACTGCCAAAGCTCGAGTGGCCTCAGCCCAAGCCCAACTTGAAGCGCAGTTGCTGCGACTGAAGCAGACGCAACTGGTCGCACCTGACGATGGCACGATTAGTTCTCGTACTGGCACAGTGGGTTCGGTGGTCGCTTCGGGCACAGAGATGTTTCGCCTGATTCGACGTGGTCGAATGGAGTGGCGCGGTGAAGTTAGCGCGGCAGAGCTGGAGCGCATCCGACCAGGCATCAAGGTACTGCTAACGTCTGCGGGTGGTGCCCAACGGCGAGGACAAGTACGCATGATAGCGCCGACCGTGGATCCGGCTTCACGCAAGGGTCTCGTTTATGTCGACCTATTAGGTCGGGCTGACCTTACTGCAGGTAAGGGTGACGCCTTCAAGCCGGGCGTATATGTGCGTGGCGAGTTCGAAATTGGCAGCTCCGCTGCACTCACCGTTCCACAAAGTGCAGTGGTTATGCGCGACGGCTTCAGCTATCTCTATCGTATCAACAGCGACAGCCGTGTTTCGCAGATCAAGGTCCAAACGGGTCGACTCGTTGGCGACAGACTGGAGTTATTAAGTGGCGTGCAGACGGGCGATCGGTTGGTGGCCAGCGGTGCTAGTTTTTTGAGTGAAGGTGATTTAGTGCGCGTAGTCAATCCAACAGCGTCGTCTTCAGTGAAGTAAGGAATAACTGACATGAATGTCTCCGCGTGGTCAATTCGCAACCCGATTCCTGCAGTCATGTTGTTCGTCATGCTGACATTTGCAGGACTAATGTCCTTCAATTCTATGAAGGTGCAAAACTTTCCTGATCTAGAACTACCTACGGTCACAGTCACTGCCTCGCTGCCCGGTGCTGCTCCCTCTCAGTTGGAATCCGAAGTAGCCCGCAAGCTAGAAAACGCTATTGCGCCTTTGCAAGGACTTAAGAATCTCTACACTAAGGTGCAGGATGGCGGAGTCATTTTGACCGCAGAATTCCGACTAGAAAAGCCTACACAGGAAGCCGTAGATGATGTTCGCTCAGCAGTGCAGGGCGTAAGAGCAGATCTGCCGGCAGATCTGCGTGATCCCATTATTGGCAAGATCAATCTCTCAGGTTCACCCATCCTCGCATATACAGTGCGTTCTGCAGCGATGGACGATGAGGCGTTGAGCTGGTTCGTCGATAACACAGTGGCGCGTCGGCTTCTCGGTGTTAAAGGCGTAGGCTCGGTAGTGCGGGTCGGCGGCGTGAACCGTCAGGTTGAAGTCGCACTCGATCCCCTCAAACTACAGTCTCTGGGTGCATCTGTCGCAGACATTTCTCGCCAACTGCGCCAAGTACAGACGGAAAGCGCCGGTGGTCGCACTGATTTAGGAGGTAGCCAGCAACCAATGCGCACCTTGGCCACTGTCAAGTCGGCCCAGGAACTGGCGCAATTGGAACTCAGCATGAGTAACGGTCAGCGCCTTCGTCTGGACGAGGTCGCGAATGTTCAAGATAAGGTCGCTGAGCCAAGGGCTTTGGCCCTGCTTAATGGTAAACCTGTAGTAGGTTTCGAGATCACGCGTAGCAAAGGTGCCAGCGAGGTTGAAGTAGGTGCTGCCGTACAGTTAGCCCTAAACGAACTCAAGGCACTGCACCCTAGCTTAGAGCTTACCGAAGCTTTCAATTTCGTCCAGCCTGTTCAGGAGGAGTTCGATGCCTCGATGATACTGCTTTACGAAGGCGCTTTCCTTGCTGTCGTGGTGGTCTGGCTGTTTCTGCGCGATGTACGCGCAACATTCGTATCAGCGGTGGCTTTGCCACTGTCTGCTATTCCGGCCTTTATTGGCATGCACTACTTCGGTTTCAGTATTAATGTCGTGACCCTACTAGCCTTATCGCTAGTCATTGGTGTGCTGGTTGATGACGCCATTGTTGAAGTGGAGAATATTGAGCGTCACCTACAAATGGGTAAGTCACCCTACCAAGCCGCCATGGAGGCAGCAGATGAAATCGGTTTGGCCGTCATCGCCACTACTTTCACGCTGATTGCAGTGTTTCTGCCTACGGCATTCATGAGCGGCATTCCAGGTAAGTTTTTCAAGCAATTTGGCTGGACTGCAGCGCTGGCAGTGTTTGCGTCCCTAGTGGTAGCGCGTGTGCTTACGCCCATGATGGCCGCTTACGTCATGCGACGCAGTGCTCGACCCCATGCAGACCCGTTCTGGATGTCAGCCTATCTACGCGCCAGTTCTTGGACGTTGCGTCACCGCTGGCTCACCCTTATGGGGGCTGGGGCTTTCTTTATTGGCTCGCTGATGCTGATTCCACTTTTGCCACAGGGCTTCATCCCGCCGGATGACAACTCGCAAACTCAGGTCTACTTGGAGCTTCCACCCGGTGTCACGCTGGCCCAGACCCGCGCAGCAGCCGAGGCTGCACGCTCTCTCATCAGCCGTGTTGAACATGTTCGCAGCGTATACACCACCATCGGCGCTGGCGCTGCTGGCTCTGATCCATTTGTCGCGCCCGGTGCCTCGGAGATGCGAAAGGCTACGCTGACCGTCATGCTCGTGCCGCGTAGCGAGCGCCCGCGCAAGCAGGGCATCGAGATGGCGATTCGCAACGCCATGGCTGAGCTGCCCGGAGTACGCAGCAAAGTTGGGCTAGGCGGCTCCGGAGAAAAGTACCAGCTCGTTCTGACCGGCGAGGATCCTCAGACACTGTTGAGCGCGGCGACGGCCGTCGAGCGTGAACTGCGCACCATCCCCGGTTTAGGTTCCATCAGCTCCAGCGCTAGCCTGATCCGAACCGAGGTCGCAGTACGTCCGGATTTCGCTCGTGCGGCTGACCTCGGCGTGAACAGTAATGCTATTAGCGAGACGCTGCGAATTGCAACGATGGGTGACTACGACCAATCTCTGCCCAAGCTCAACCTCAGTCAGCGCCAAGTGCCCATCGTCGTTAAGTTGACAGACAGCGCACGGCAGGACCTTGACTTGTTGGGTCGTCTGACGGTACCTGGCGTGAAGGGGCCGGTCATGCTCAGCCAAGTGGCTGCGCTAGAGGTATCGGGCGGTCCAGCGGTGATTGACCGCCTCAACCGTTCACGCAACATCACCTTCGAGGTGGAGCTGTCGGACGTGCCACTGGGCGATGTTACGGCGGCAGTGAACAAGTTGCCGGCAATTCAGAACCTGCCGCCGGGCGTCAAGCAGCTCGCGCTGGGTGATGCTGAGGTGATGGGTGAGCTGTTTGCAAGCTTTGGCCTGGCAATGCTGACCGGAGTACTCTGCATCTACATCGTATTGGTGCTGCTGTTCAAAGACTTTCTTCAGCCAATCACGATTTTAGCGGCGCTTCCTCTGTCGCTTGGGGGAGCCTTTGTCGGGCTACTGATCGCTAACCAAAGCTTTTCAATGCCATCCCTCATTGGGCTCATTATGCTGATGGGTATTGCTACGAAGAACTCCATCCTACTGGTGGAATACGCCATTGAATCTCGCCGTGGCCACCCAGGCCCTGATGGTAAGCCAACCACGGCACCAATGTCTCGGGTCGATGCGCTACTGGATGCCTGCCACAAGCGAGCTCGACCCGTGGTCATGACCACATTAGCTATGGGCGCCGGTATGGTGCCACTTGCCGTGGGTTGGGGGGCAGCAGATACCAGTTTTCGTAGCCCTATGGCAGTCGCAGTGATAGGTGGGCTGATCACTTCCACTGTACTAAGTTTGCTAGTCATTCCAGCTATCTTCACCATGCTGGATGATCTGACAAATTGGATAGGTCTACTCCGCAAACGTTAGATGCACCATTGTCTGCTAAGTCCCCAAGGCGGAGAGGATTGTTTAGCTGTGTCAGATAATCACTGTGTGAAGCTTATGATTCACCAATAATTGCGCATCCTGATTCACATATACATCGTAACTCTGAGTGCCATCTGTCACAGTGCCATACTGACTCCAACCTTCTCCGCCCTGGGTTAACTGTCCAGTAATCAAC
>JAIXOW010000162.1 GCA_027486615.1 Oxalobacteraceae bacterium
AATAATTCATTTAAAAAGTTTATCTTATTAATATTAAAATTAAAACTTTCAATGTCTGACACCTCAGAAAATCAAACTCGACTAAAATCTTTTCACTAATTTTTTTCATAAACATAAAATTATGACAAAGGATGGAGCAAATAAGAACTGAAATATGAGAACTAAAACATGACCGGTTGGTAATGGCAATAGCTCTAAAAGTGAAAATTTTCAAAACCTAAAAGTGATGTGATACATAAAAGTGAAAATTTTCAAAACCTAAACCTAAAAGTGATCGGAATTAAAAAATTTCCAGGGAAACCTAAAAATACAAAGTAATTTTACGTTCTCGCATTTGTCTAAAGTTTCAGACGATTAACCTCACTTAGCAGACGTAACAACAACTTCTAGAATTTGAATGATTGATAATATCAGACCCCATGTTTCAGTTCTCATGTTTCAGTTCTTATTTCCTCTTCCTACCCAATCCTTTACCATAATTTCCAATGCGACATTACTTTCAGATAATTTTGTCTCACTTTTAAGTTTCCTGAAAATTTTCACTTTTAGGTCTATCGCTTTTAGTTTTAGGTTTTGAAAACTTTTCACTTTCACTTTAGGTCCCTAAAAGTGAAAGTGAAAATTTTCAGGGAAACCTAAAAGTGAGACAAAAACAAAATTATCTGAAAGTGAAAAATTTTACACTAAGACTAAGTTTTCGCAAAGTGAAAAGAGTAAGTGGAATTAAATTATCTGAAAATGAAAAAATTTTCATTACCTACATCGAAAGTGAAAAATTTTACACTAAGACTAAGTTTTCACATAGACTTATGCTTATGCCTGTGCTCTTGCTCTTGATTTTCCGTGGACAGCAAAGAAATCAAATAGTATAAAAATAATCTCTTCTATACTATCCTGACGAAATTCAGAAAACAGAAAAGAGCTTATCCTTATTCTTATTTTTCATTCTCGAGTTTTCCAGTAACCCAAAGATCTCAATGCCGATTACTTCGCAATCATTTGGTGATTATGACATTCGCAGGCTTTTGAGAATCTCTACACTGATATTTGTGAATACAACAAAAGTAAAAATAAAAATAAAAAACTATCTTCATTTGATGATACCCAATCCAGATACTACTGGGATTAATCATACACGCTATATATAAAACGCGTGCAGGATCAATCCTAGCAATAGACAGACCGGAGATTCAAACCCGAGCTAGATGTGTTAAGTCTGAGTTGTTCGGTGACGCTCTCGATGAGCTATCCATCCTTATTGATTTTCATATTTTCTTTTCTTGTTTTGTTTTGGTGATAGTTAGATAACTCAATTTCAATATTTTTTCTTTTCTTTTTCAACAATCCGTACGAGGAATGAAGAAAATATCAATTGAGGGTAAAACTAAAGACACTAACACCGAGCGCTCGCGGTATGTGAGCGTCTAGTTCTAGTTTCTAAAAGCGTGATCGCTGAAATCTAGAGTGCGATGATTTAGTTCAGGTAAACTTACCATGAGAGCGAATACTCACACCATGCTAGACTAGATCATATTTTTCAATTTAAAAAGGAGCACCTGCGACTATCACTTCTAGGTTTTGAAAATTATTATTTTCACTTTAGGTCCTAAAAATGAAAATTTTCTTATCCTGGAATTGTCTTTATCCGTAAGATGAAGGATGGAAATTGTTTCCAGTTCTATCTTCCGATGACGATAACTTCTAGAGTTATTGTAGATATGTATATTATCAATCAGTCAAAATTCTAGAAGTTGTTGTTACGCCTACTAAGTGAGGTTAATCATCTGAAACTTTAGACAAAGATGAGAACGGAAAATTACTTTGCATCTCCAAGTCCAAGCTGAGATGAGATATCGTTAACGCTGCTGCTGTTGCTAACCCTGTCGATTGGGAATTATGACAGAAATTTTTTCCAATAGGTAGCGGTAATACTAAAACTAAAACAAAATTATTAAAAATTCTCTATAATAATATTATTGAACAAAAAACAAATGTATTGAAAAAATAAAAATTAGAAAATAAGTCTTTATCAAAATGATAATCAAAAAGAAAAAGAAACCAATATAAATACATATGAAACTGTTTAATTCAGCATAAGACATCGCAACTGTTGCACTTAATCAAAATAAAATTACTATTAATCTTATTAGACATGAACATGACACAAATATAAAATCTGAGCTGAGCGATAGATAGTGTTAAGTTGTTATGAAATGATGGTTGTAAAAGCTTGACCCGGAAAACTTAGTGGAAATTCTTTCGACTTAGCAAACAGACTCAGACCGTTCAAGTCCAAGACCCTAAAACAGAACACCTCTGAACATCACAGAACACAATCAATTTCATGATATAATAAAACATAACATAATAATAACACACACACACACATTTCACATTTACATCTACATTATAGTTTTCAGGTTTAGGTCCAGGAAATCACTGATACGATACGGATCCTCATTACTATTTTTTCCAATAGGTGAGGCTAAAATAAAAAAAAATACTCAGACCCATGTTCGAATTCACGATCTGTCTATTACTAGGATTGATTCTACACTTGTTTTATATACAGCTACAGCTTGAGCTTAAGCTTAAGCTAAGAATCTAAATCTAAACGTTTACGTAGTTCAGACCTAAAAGTGAAAGTGAAAATTTTCGAAACCTAAAAGTGATAACGAATAAGGATAAGATAAGGTTGAGTTGAAAAATTCACGTTTTTCTTTGTAATAGATTATTAATGTTTGATCTTGTTTTGTGAAAAAATAATTTAATCATCAAGATTCAGACTGTACCCTTAAAAGTGAAAGTGAAAATGAAAATGAAAATTTTCAAAACCTAAAAGTGATTTATAAGATTCTGATTCTGATTCTACAAATATAAAAGATGAAACAAAAAACAAAATCAAGTTTGATTCATTTATATTTATTTTACGATATGGATATGGATAAGGTGATAAGATTCTGATTCTGATTTTACAAAAGATGAAACACAAACTAAAAGATAATTAGAATCAGAAGTACAATGCTTCGACTTCGAGTCCTCGAAGGTTAGAGAATAAATTTTCAAAACCCTCTAAAGTCGACGCCATATTGTCTATTCTGTGGCTGTCCATCTTTTTTTCCATACACATAGAAATGAAACTCTCAAGTTTTTTCTTCGCATCTACATATTTAACAAGATATTCGGATAGCCAAGGATCATCATATTTGTTCTGTGATATTGGTGTGTATCCGAGCAGATTCTTGCAAATTTCACGTGATACGAATGTCAATCCGTAGTAGATAAACGGCCGCCAAAGATTTTGAACTTGACCTCGACAATCACTTGAAAAAGATTAAGATTAAAATTAAAATTAAAGTTTAAATTTAAAATTCTATTCATGTTCATAACTTCAATTTCAATATAATATTCTGATTCTGAAAAATGAAAATACTTGTACTTGAAAAGCAAAAGCAAAATAAAATAAGAATAAAAAATGAAAATGTTTAACGTTTATACCTGTCAGATAAGGTTGGTGTTGGTATCACTGATACTGATGCTTTGCAATCCACAGCAATTCTTCTTTTCTTAATGCTAATTGAGCTTATGCAATCTTCTAGTTTTCGCTTGCGCTCATCTTTACATTCTGCTCTTGAGGTTTGTCTTTTTTTGAAAGGTTTTTTCTTCTCATCCTCATCCACCAAGTCCTCACATTTGTAAACAGGAACAGGGTCTATTGAACAAGGAAAAAAGAAAAAATTAAAATCTTTTCCTGAGATTTTTTCTATTCGTTCATATTCATATTCATAATCATGATCATGATATGAAAAAGAGAAATATCAATATCAATAACAATAGAATATCGTCATGATCACGATCATAATTTCCTAGTCCTAGTAGTTGTAGTTGTATTGCTAATCCTACGACTAATTCTAATTCTGATTCTGACGATTTTTCTTTTAAAGCATCGAGATAACCGACGCCGATACCAATATGATTACCGTTTTCGTTGGTGTTGCCGTTGTCATTACCATTGTCATAATCGGTGGAGGTGGTTGATGATGATGGCGATGTTGATGTTGATCTTGCAGGACTTAGATTCGGATTTGGAATCAGATTGTCTAGCTGATTTCTATCTTTACTTTTATTCATTTCTAGTGCCTATACAGATACCTATGTTGATACCTTTGAACTTGAAGTTTTAGTTGCAGTTGCAGTTGCAGTTGCAAAATCATAAACTTGAACAGTTCAAAAGGAGATGTGAATTGCGAATGTGAATGTATCCTTCAAAATTTCCCTATTTATACACGCAGATGTAAAACAGGGTAAGGATGATTATGATGATGCTGATGCTGATGCATATGAAAATAGTAATAGTGTGAAAGAAAAATCTGTTCACACGCTCACTCGAACATAAAGATAAAGGTTTCCACAAATGAGGATTCACTTTAACTTGAACTAGAAGCGCAGACGCAATTCTCTCGGGGGAAAATGGAATGGTATGACGTGTTGGGGAAAAATTTTTAGAAAGTAAAAGACAGGTGTGGTGAGGGTGAGGTGAGGATGTGGATGTAGATGTGATGCGGACTAGGATAGCATGAGCATGGTAGTGAATATAATATAATCAGAATCAGATAGTGATAGTTTTGGTTTTAGCTTTATTTAACCGTTCGTTCCCGTTATTGCTTTTCCCTGTTTCTTAGAAAAATAAAAATTTTTTTGATTCAAAGCCTTTATGTAAATGTAAAAAAGATCTTCTCCTTATCCTAGGTCATAGTAAAAATCCGAGCCCGACTTAACAAGTTATAGATAGTGACAATGACAATCACGAAGTAGTCCTGGTCCTGGTAATGACACAAAAGAGTCAAGATCAAGATCAATTTTGATTTTATTCCAAACATATACCATAATAAATGAAGATGAAAAACAATATTATTTGTATGAAAAAATCCATCAGTATCAGTAATTTCGTTGAAAATTTTTTACTTTCGATCATTTTAGATTTTGAAAATTTTCCAGACACCGTATGTACAATTCGTATTTGGAAAATGAAAAAATAAAATGGTTGATAAACATAAACATAAACTATATTAGAAAGTTTTTTGCTATAGAAATGTTAATGTTAATGACAATGACTGTTGAAGTTGAAGTTGTGAATGCAGTGCAAGTGTATAAAAATGGATTGAAGAATAAATACAAAATTATATGAATTTATTTTAATTAATATTAATATTTTTTCATTTTTTTAATTCGCATTTGCTGGATGTGTTTGTGTTTTCTAGAAGTAATAATACTAAATACTATTTTCCGAGAAAATGAAATGTGAAATGAGGGTTGTTCTTGTTGCTATCCAAATTCAAATTCCTCTTCCTCTTCTACGCATATGAACGCTGTCAACAACTAGAACTAGAACTAGAACAGTATTTCACGATGTTGTCGTTGTCCTTTTGAGAAAATTCATGAAAAAGAGACTAATGATCTTTCTAAAGCTAAAGGCTAGCGAGCAAACAACCCTGATAATTGGGGTGTGTGCAGTTTAACTGTTGATGATGATGTTGATGTTTTTGTTCTTTCTTCACTTTCAAAAACGAAATTCTTAAATAGAGCACCCGCATCGTTATCTATCGAGCACACGTCCACGAAGTCACGGTCTCAGCTCGGTGTCTTTGTGTTTTGTGTGTGTGTTTATGATTGTGATAGTCCATGACATCTTGAGCTATCCGAATACCTAACCCTAACCGGCTTATTTTAAACGCTCAATCAATTCCTCTACAGATTCTTTTCTCCTTTTCAACCGATACGATCCTGTGTAATGGTCAATTTATACAACATATTGTCATATCCATCCTTAACCTAAACTAAAACTAAGAATAGTTTTCGCTTTCTCTTCAAACACAAAGTAATAGAAATTACAAATATACGTCTACGTCGATTTCATATTCATGCTCATATACGAGGCGGACTCTCCTTCATAAACATAAACACGAGATATAAGTAAAAATGTGTTCAAAAGAAGACATTGTTTGGAGAAACATTGTAAAAACATGTCTTACATCAAATGAAAAAATGTTCATTCAAAGTATAATTCCAAAAAATAAATTGTCTCCTGAAATGATTGACGAAATAAAAGAAAAAATTGTTTGTCTGAAGAGGTTCCTGCATTTCAGCCCGAACACTCCAGAAGCACTTTCAGAAATTCAACTAAGAGAAACTATATTTTTAAATGATCTTCTAAAAGCTATAAAAATATCCGAGATGGGTGTTTATTCCAGGGTATCGGCTGTATCATCACATCATGAAACCAATACTGATATTTTTGATTTTTCTTAAAAAGAAGAAAAAACAAAACAAAAACTGCCTACTTAGAAAAATTCGTTTATATTCATTCTAGTATTACATAATTAAATCCGATTTTCTTTTCTTGTTCTTATATTTGTTTTAATAACAATGAAACTTTCTTTCGTGTTGTTAGTTTTAGCTCTAGCGCTCTAGCATAAAACAGAATGGTGGGTGTATAGATCGATGTAAAATGAAGGAAGGTTTTTGCAAATGCAATTGCAATATACAAGTACAAGTACAAGTTTTTAATTTTAATAGGTTGCGCTATTTTAAACACGCAGTGTATTACATGTATTTATTATATCTACATTGTTAAATGCAGAATCTGGAATATTTTGAATAAAAATAACAACAATTGTTTAAAATAACCACTAGTTTATAAATTTTATTTTTATATGAATTTTTGTTGAAATTCTAAGAAACTATCGTCGATCGAAGCGCGTTTTGCATAAACATAATACTTATTTTTTATTAATATTAAATAACAAGAACAAGAAAGAGAAAGAGAAAGAAAAATGAATGCTGATATGAATGATAAATCTTGGGTCAAAATTTTACCTCAAGTCAGATTAGAATTAGAAAACCAAACTAGTCTCAGAGATATGATTATAGTTATATTTCAAAAATTGTTATAATTATGTCATGTCTTGATCTAGATCTATATTTCATAATTATTTTTCAAAACTATTGCTTTTTCTATTTCTCTTTCCTATATGACCCATATTTCTTGCTTGATAATTCTTGACCCGCAACAACAACTACACACGCATACACACACAAGAATAGACAAGACATAAACATAAATATAATTCACATCATAAGAAAGAAGAATCAGCTCCAGCCTATAAATTTTGACGTTTCTCATGAAGAGTTTCATTCTTTCTTCGGATCTATTCGCACTCACTACATCACCAGTTACATTACATCACCAGTAATAACAATAACCTGGGTAAGATATTATAATTATAATTTTTCTTTGCATTCTTGTCATTTTAATCTAATTCTAATTCTAATTTATATTAAGATTATGTTTAAGTTTAAAAAACAAAAATTAAGATTAAGATTAAGAAGAAGAAAAGCAGAAGCATACTTGTCGTCAATATTACTTAGACTTAACTTAGCAAATGATAATGATAATGATAATGTTGGCATAAAGTGCTGTAGCCAATGTCAGCATAAGCATAAGCATTAGCATAAACAAACATTAAATTTGTTTTTTTACAACTTCAATTTCAACTTTAACTTCAACCATTTTAATTTTAATTTTAGAGCATGAAAATTAGAATTAGAAGACAAAGAGAAAGGAAGAAAAGACCTCAAACTCAAAATCAACATCAACATCGACGACGACGACGTCTACGTGCAAAATGAAGTTAAAAAACCTTTTTTGCGATTGGAGACGGAGAGGGAGAGAAGGAGGAGGAGAAAGAGAAGGAGAAGGAGAAAGAGAAGGGTAAGCAAGATTCACACAAAAAAGCCTTCATAATTATTTTATATTGCTAGTGTTAGTGTTAGTATTTTGATCGAAAGCACCAATTCGTACCCCAAAGTTTCATTAGTTTAATATTTTAATGAAAATATCAAAATCAAATGACAATGACCTAAACCTTAGGAAAAAAATTTAATTTTGCTATTAGATATGTCATATGTCTTGTAATTAATTTGAAAACTTGTCATGGTAATCATTGAGTTTGAGGTTGTTAAAAGTTTTTTCCTAGGGAAAAATTTAATCCTATGACTATGTCATGTCAATCCCGTCAAAATCAGCGTTTAACGTAAACGTATGGATTTTTTACACGAGCTGGCATAGACACAACACACATAGAATAGACATAGATAATGATGAAGATTAAGATTTCGATTCAAATTTCATGATTTGATTTGAATTCTGATCTATTTTTTGTTAATTTTTTAGAAGCAAAAACGAAATATCAATATCACCAGCACCAGAATCAGAAATGGCACAAAAACTCACTGAACGTATAAATGTTATGATGTTTTTATGCTCATTGATGAAAAAGACCTGGTTGATGGAGGAAACACGAAAAAATCATCTGACAGATGACAAAATCAAAGAAATTGTCGATCTTCTGAAGGCTTTGGATGAGATTATTGATTCTATTGCTATTGATTTAAGAGATGATGATGATGTTTTATCAGGATACAATTTGCTTTATCCGGAATTTAAAAAATTAATGTCTTGTATGATGAAGATGAATTTGCAAACTAAAAGACATCCTTAAGCCAAAATGTGACTGTAACGTAACTGTACTGTAGCTATAATCTAGCTATAACCCAACCGGTCCTAGTTCTAATACTATTGTTATGGTTATGGTTATGGTTATGTTTATGTTTATGCCTGCGTTTGTCATGAATTGAATCTTAATCTTAATCTTAATCGTGATAATGACCATTGACCATGTAATTGATATGTTTTTGCTATTTTCAGAATCAGAACATCAATATCAGTATCAGTATCAACGGAATCAATAAACCTAGACCATCTCCCGGTTACTGAATTTTACTACTTCGCCTTGACTGAAAAATTCTGGCATGATGAGGAAAGACTAGAACGAAACTATCAAGATCAAGATCATCCGGATGATACCGGTACCGGAATTACTGAAATTAGTAATCTTCTCGAATCACTAAAACAAATGCTTAAGCTTAATACCGAGTCTGGTTTAGGTATTATTGATTTCAATTTGGTTACTGAAAAGTTTGTACGTCTAATGTTTTTGATGTTGAAATTGCAATCGCTTAATAAATCGAATTCTTGAACTTGAAGTTGTATTTCTATTTATATTATTTTCTTTAATTCCGAAATTAAAATATAAATATAATTATCATTATTACAATCGGTATCATAATCCTAACCCTCTAGTTCGAGTACTTATTTTTTTACCTGAAAACTAGAAAAAGCTATAGCTATAGATATAGATATAGAACAATCTTCTTATTCTTATGTTTAGTTTTAGTTTTAGTGGGTAGGGTCAGGGAAAAAATTTGGAAGAGAAGGTCTATGTGCTGATGATGTTCCACGCGATAGACATAGACACTTTCTCATTCATCTTCAAAGAAATTATCTTGAAAGTGAAAAATTTTTTCACTAAATTTTCGTATGTTTTTTGAAAGTGAAAATTTTCAAAATCAAAAAAATGATTGAAAGCAACAAAATTACTGAAAGCCATCTATTATCGTTTGTATTTAAGGTCAAGTTCATCAACATCAAGTTAAGAATGTTAATGTTATGTCCATAATCATAATCATAATCATATAAATACTACATCCTAAAGTAAGAATAAGAATAAAAATGCATTTGTATTTGTATTGTTGTATTATAGTACTATTTCTATTGAATTAGCATTAGCACTGATTGTATGTTGCAACAATTGCATTTACATATCCGAAAGAAGCTATTTTTATATTTTACACTTTTATTTTTCTTTACATTCCAAATCGTCAATATTGTATAAACAGCACGACTCGCACTGGTTGCATAACCAACAGAGCCTGAGCACATAGTTGCAAAAATCACAAGACCTTTCTACAGAAGGTTCGTATTTGTGATGGATGCTTAACACGTTTATATTGCGTTGTTTAATAAATGTCTTTAATTCAGCATCTGACATAGCCTTATTATTATTATTATTATTATTATTATTATTATTCATTTTACAAGATTCGTCTTCGTCAATATTTAAATTTAAAATTGTAGTTCTGATTTTTGTTTTCGTTTTAGTTTTATATTTATATACTTTTCTGCTGCTCAACTAATTCCCTGCTGCGTAATATTTGATGTAAAGGTTATATAGATACAGGTGCAGGAACAGTTCGAATCTTTGAGACAAATGTTAAAAATGTGAAATTGAAGTATTTGATTTCTTCGGTCAATCGTTAGCTGGAATGTTCATAGGACTTTATCATACTGATTTTTTGCCAGACTTTCAACTATGTAGAAGAATGTTAGCATATACACTTCTGCAAACGCTTCAGAGACTGAGACTGAGCAATAACAATAACAATTTTTTCTTCTTCAGATAACTTTCACTCATCATCATTATCATTAATCATAATCATATTTTGTTTCACGTTATTAAGTTAAGCTAAATTTATTGAAGATATTGCATTCTCATCTTGTCTTTTCTAAATTCTGGACTGGATAATATGCTAGAGTGGATGATAAAAATTTTCAACAAAATTGAAAAAAGTAAATATAAATAAAAATAAAACAAATTATTTGATAAATTTAGAATGATGTTATTATTTTTCTTTTTCTCTCAGTTATTATTATTATTATTAACATTAATCACTCAATATCTTTTGTATCTTGAATCTTGAATATGAGATACATCGAGAAGAGATATCGTCTAAAGCCTGTGATGCAAATGACATAACAGTCTCAAATTCGCGAATCGATAGACTCTTCTGTTTCTGAGCCATGATGTTAAGAATTCTTAACCTGACATCTTCAAATCTCATCTGAGCTTCACATGTCCTGTTTAATAAAGATCAATGTCATCTTTCCAGAAAACAAAAACATTTTTACAATACAATAAACCTATTCATTATTACCCTAACTATTAAAAACAAAAACCTAACCCTAACATTTTCAAATTTCACATCAGCATCAATCGGCCTATGCCAGAGCCAGAAAAACATTTTTTCTAAACACAGTTGTCTTATGATCACTATCGTTATCTTTTCCAAACCTATTCATATTACCCTAACCCTACCCTATTTATTACCTTTCACCATATGTAAGAAGTAGATGCATATTGTAGTTGTTGTCATTGTCATCATCGTTATCGGCATCATTTCCCATACCATATTCATTGTCAGAGTCTGAACTGCTTTTCTTCATATTCTCCTCATCATTACTCAAAGACGTAGTGGTAGAAAGTTTCAAAGACTTATTCTCATACTTTCCTTCGCAAATATCAGTGTAGAGATTCTCAAAAGCCTGTAATGTGAATGTCATCATCTCCAAATCTTCGCGAAGAAATCTGTGTAATCGACCTTGAGCTTGAGCTTTTCGGGACATATCATTACAACATCTGTGTTAGAAAAACATATTTTCAGAATCAGAAGAAGAAATAAAAAACACAGACACAGAATTTTTATATCTAAACAGAGGACAATCCAATTTATATCCATTTCCATTTCCATTCTTATGAACCTTAGACTTAGTCTATCAAAGAAATCAAACCTCAAAAGTTGGTATGACAAAGACTCCAAAAGATATTGAATCGCTCGTCCTCTCAGATCCATCTGATTTTTAAGTTTTAACAAGGAATCTTCATATTTCACTTCAACCTCATCCTCATCAGTCCTGGGTCAGAAATATATTACCATTATTTTTATAAACCTGAATATGCATATTCCCGCTACAACCCATAGATTGTTATGAAAAACCATTACCGTTTTCGTTTGCCAAATGTTGCGGTTGAGTGTTGAGTTGAGGTTGAGAATGGTAATGGTAATGGTAAATCAGTATGACAATGTGTTTGTTCGTTAACGTTAACATTGACATTGACGTCATTTTCCACTTCCATTTTCATTTCCATTTTCAATGTCTGAATCTGAAACAAAATCAGAATTTCTAGAAGAATGTTAACATCTTTTTGTTCTCTTGCTCTTGCAAAAAATGTAAAAGTAAAAGTGCAAGATACTTAAACTTAAAACTAGTATTTTTGTTTTCCTTGTAGTATTGCTTTATATTTTTCAACTACTTCTACTTCTAACTTTTTTCTTTGTTTGAATAAAAATTCCCAGCTTCAACTTCAACAATTCTTTTATTTTTTCATCGGATGAAAATGAAAGTTCTAGTATGAAAGTTGTAAATGTAATCTTCATTACTTACCTTTAACCGTCTTGTTCTTGTTCATGTTCTTCAATGAGAGTTGTAGGGAGGATGAGGATGCTGACTGGAATTGCTTCTTCCCAATTTTCACACGCTCTCGCTTAGCATTAACCTTCTTTACAATTTTCACACGCTCACGCTTACGTTATACATTAACGGTAACGGTCGTAGTAGCATAAGCGTAAAGGTAAGATCTCATGGATATGACCGTTCCACGCTCTGTGAGAGCGCTAGCGCTATCTACTAGCGCTAAACAGCTTTCTGATTTTCCACACAACTGAAACTTGTAACATCTCTATCTACACATCTATAAAACGATTTTGTCCAAAATCACAGATAAGAAGTAAATCTATTCATAATTCTATA
>JAIXOW010000036.1 GCA_027486615.1 Oxalobacteraceae bacterium
GGGCTCAAGCTCAATCTGCAGTCAATATCTACGGAATAATCGATATGGGTTATGTCAATGAACGTGGCGGTGCCGCAGGCTCAGTAAGCAAACTCACTAGCGGCGCGCAATCTGGTACACGCATAGGCTTTAAAGGTACTGAAGATTTAGGTAATGGAAACAAAGCACTTTTTGTGCTGGAGACCAGCGTTAGAGCAGATCAAGGTGGCTTCAATCAGAACGAGAACCCATTCGGTAGACAAACTTTTGTAGGATTACAAGGCGATGCCGGTACATTGACCTTGGGTCGTCAGTACACCCCTTACTTCCTTGCAATGAATGCAGCTGATCCTTTTGCTTCCGGTATGGCAGGTAGCGCACTCAATCTGTTCCCAAATGCAGGCAATGGCAACCGTATGAATAACTCCATCAAATACGCCACACCAAAAATTGATGGTTTTAGCGGTGAGTTAGCTTATGGCTTCGGTGAAGTAGCAGGCAGTAGTGATAAGAGTCGTCAAATTGGAGCTTCACTAGGCTATACCGTTGATGCAGTAAGTATCAAATTAGCACATCACAATGCGCGCAATGCGTCCGGTAGCGACACTGCAAAAAATACCTTATTAGGTGCGACTTGGGATTTAGAAGCCGCTAAAATTTTTGCTGCCATCAGCGACAATAATGGAGCAGGTAGCTCA
Source organism: Oxalobacteraceae bacterium (assembly GCA_027486615.1). GTDB lineage: Bacteria > Pseudomonadota > Gammaproteobacteria > Burkholderiales > Burkholderiaceae_D > Pernthalerella. Next base: position 678 of record JAIXOW010000036.1, read on the forward strand.
GCATTTCCCAACACTACCAATCCTTTTGGCTACCCTACTGCCCCTGTAGCCTCTACAAAAACCCGCGACTTACTCATCGGTGCACGCATTCCTTTCGAAAAACATGCCTTCTTAATTTCATACATCAATAAGGACGATCGTGTTGCGAATAATGATGCTAATCAGGTTGGCTTAGGCTACACCTACGCTTTATCCAAACAAACCAATTTGTACGCAGCTTATGCACGTATCAGTAATAAAAATCGCGCTTCTTACACTGTAGGTAATAACTCCGAACCAGGCACAGGCGATAAAGCTATTAATCTGGGTGTACGCGTTATTTTCTGATCATGTGATTTAAGGGATTGGAAGCTTCCCTTGTATGTTGTTTAGCTTCCAGATTCATTTGCTGTAACCGTTTTAATCTTCTCTGTAATTCATGGGCACCCTCGGGTGCCCTTTTTTTATCTGCTAGGGTTGGTTAAGACGAAGTCAAATCGCAAGCTTGTTGAGATCTCAATATTTCTTGTACTCTATTCCTTGCAGGTAGAGGTAGAATGCACGCAGTTCAAGAGTGCTTGGACCTCAGTAAATAGCTGTGCCTCTTGCGCACCTATTTGATTATCAACATCAGAATGAACTAACTATGACCGCAACGCTAGACGCTCGCTCAGTTGCTCTTTATCTGAAAGACAATCCTCGTTTTTTTGATGACCATCCTGAGCTACTCACTGGACTAAGACTGACTACGCAACTGGGAGGTCGCACCGTCTCTCTGCAAGAGAGGCAAGCTGAAATTCTGCGTGAAAAGCTAAAAGCATTAGAACTCAAACTTTCCCATCTCAATCGCATCGCTAAAGAAAATGATGCCATCATGGCGAAGTTTCATATGTGGGTTGATACGTTACTACTTTCCCAAGCTGACGATAAATCACCTGACACCTTAATCGACGCTATGCGTGATGGTTTCGGTATACAAAGTGTGAGTCTACGTTTATGGGATGTAGCAGATGAACATGTAAATGCATGGTTTGCACAAAAAGTGAGTGAAGAAACGCGCGAGTTTACTAATCAACTACACCAGCCTTATTGTGGACCTGCTACAGGTCAACCTGGTGTTGTATGGTTAGATGATGCAGCCAATATGCAATCAGCTGCATTGCTGAGCTTGCAGAATCTTGACACCAAAAAAAGTTTTGGCTTATTAGTATTGGGATCCACTGACCCTCAGCGTTTTTCTGCTGATCTTGCTACTGATTTTTTAACTCGCATTGCTCACACAGCCAGTGCTGCTTTGCAAAAAATGGTGAAATAACACACGCCTGTGAGCATGACTGCCAATCAGACTGTCATCCAAGATTATCTGCACTATTTGCAGATACAAAGGCAATACTCTGCTCACACGATTAGTAATTATCAACGCGATCTTTTGCAGTTAGTCGCATTAGCCGTCGATAAGGAACCGCTTGCTCAGCTTTCTCATTTCGATATACGTCGCTATACCAGCAAACTACATTCGCAAGGTCTCTCTGCTGCCACTATCGCCAGAAAATTATCTGCATGGCGAGGATTTTTTTCTTGGCTAGCACAACGTCAAACTATGCAATCGAATCCTGTTACTGGCGTTAAAGCACCTAAACGAGGCAAACCACTTCCAAAAGCATTAAGCGTGGATGATGCATTGCACTTAGTAAAGCATACGCTTTCTACTTCAGAAGAAAATACGCCTGATGTCATCTGCAATGCTGCTATGTTTGAATTACTTTATTCAAGTGGCTTACGTGTTTCTGAATTAACTAGCTTAGATATCGCTTATATAAAACATGCTGAGTATTTATCTATCGCTTGGATAGATTTAAGCGCAGCTGAAGTGACCGTCACTGGCAAAGGTAATAAACGGCGTAGTGTCCCTATGGGCGCAGCAGCAGTTACTGCATTACGTAATTGGATAGCCGTCAGAAGTAACTTGATTACGCAACTTGATAACGCAGATACCGCAGCACTCTTTTTAACTAACCGCGGTAAACGTATGACACCACGCATCGTACAAGAACGCTTAAAAAAACATGCAAGCGCATTAGGTATACCAAGCAAGGTTCATCCGCATGTTTTACGACATTCCTTCGCTTCGCATGTTTTACAATCTTCGGGCGATTTGCGCGCTGTACAAGAAATGCTAGGCCATGCATCCATCGCATCCACGCAGGTATACACTTCCTTAGATTTTCAACGCTTAGCACAAGTGTATGATGCTGCACATCCTAGAGCAAAAAAACAGAACAGTCCTAACTAAGATACTTGCACACTGCGAGCTAGATTCCTCGCTAATGACTTTGCGATTCGATTCAGCTCTTTCAATATAACTATTTTTACTTTAAGCCTTTATGTCACTCATCCCTACTACCATTCTTACTGGCTTTCTCGGTGCTGGCAAAACTACGCTACTCAATCGCATACTGCATGAAGAGCATGGTCAAAAAATTGCGGTGATTGAAAATGAATTTGGTGAGGAGAATATTGATAATGAAATTCTTGTGCAGGACAGCCGAGAACAAATCATAGAAATGAATAATGGATGCATCTGCTGCACAGTGAGAGGTGATTTAATTTCTGCACTGAGTGAACTTGCACGTAAACGTCTAGCTGGTGAATTACATTTTGATCGCGTTGTGATTGAAACGACAGGATTAGCTAATCCTGGCCCAGTTGCACAGACATTTTTTATGGATGAAGAAATCGGTACGCATTATTTACTGGATGGCGTTATCACCATCGTCGATGCTAGTCATGCCATGCAACAGTTGGATCAATATCAAGAAGCACAACGTCAAATTGGTTTTGCCGATCGTATGCTGCTCTCTAAAACTGATCTAGTCGCAGAAGAACAGTTAGCTACATTAGAAACACGACTCAAACGAATTAATCCGCGCGCACCTATAGGAAAAAGTCATTTTGGCACTTCACCTATTGCAGAAATTTTTGATATTCGCGGCTTCAATCTGAATGAAAAATTAGAAATTGATCCAGACTTTTTAAAAGCAGATGAACATAACCATGATTGCGACGATCACTGCGATCACGATCACGATCACAATCATGAGCATGCAGCACATCACCACCATCATCATCATGATCATGCTGGCCACACGCACACCGATGAAATTGCAGCCTTTGTCTTTCGTAGCGAACTACCTTTTGATCCTGCCCGTCTAGAAGAATTCGTAGGCAGCATGGTCAAAGTTTACGGCCCTCGCATGTTGCGCTACAAAGGAATACTCTGGCTACAAGGGTCAGAACGTAAAGTCATTTTCCAAGGTGTGCACCAAACTATGGGTAGCGATCTGGGTGCAAAATGGAGCGCGGAAGAAAAAAAGGGAAGCAAAATCGTGTTTATTGGCCAAGCATTGCCAAAACAGATATTTCTTGAAGGCCTAGAGCAGTGCCTGATTTCCTAAGTTTTCTAGCTCTGGCTGCTCTACATTGATTCTAATTCCTTGATTCAAATGGATTTTCCATTCGAGAAACATAACTAGCGCTGATCGCTAACCATGTAAAATTTTGTGAAATAAGTGATCAAAAATAGAGTAAATACCCATCACGACACGGCACAAAGCCATTACAATAGCCCCCGATTTAAAAAACCGCTGCGCATCACTCTGTGATGTAAAGCACATTACAGAATTTCGACTGTAATCTGATTAAATAGATCAAAGTTGAATTCTTAAAAAGTAGGGCGAGTGATGAGAACAACAATCACTGGCAAAATCGTGCAACTCTGACAGCAATATGTTGTTGGGGGATCTAGGACGAATGATTGCTTAGTTTTGAAAGTAGGGCAACGTGGCAACTAATACTAAAACTCCAAACTCTTCTGCGACTGATGGCGCATTGCTCACAGACGAACAGATAATGAAGATGAGCGAACAGGATTATATGAATCCTGTGCAATTAGCTTTTTTCAAAAGCCGTTTGCAACAGCTTGAAAAAGATTTATTAAAAAATGCGGGCGAGACAACCGAGCACCTTCGCGAAACCGTGTTGGTACCTGATCCTGCAGATCGTGCCACCATTGAAGAAGAGCATGCACTTGAACTGCGTACACGCGATCGTGAACGCAAATTGCTGAAAAAAGTTCAGCAGTCTATACAGTCAATAGATTCTGGTGATTATGGCTGGTGCGAAGAAACAGGTGAGCCGATCGGCATTCCACGTTTACTTGCACGACCCACTGCAACGCTGTCACTCGAAGCGCAACAAAGAAGAGAACTCAAACAAAAACTGTACGGCGATTAAACTTCGCCTATTTGTTCTAAAGCGGGTGTCGCACCATCAGAGACACCCGATTTTTTCCCTCTTGTAGTGCTCACACTTTTTGCTACTACTTTACAGACCTACCTCATTAGCATTACAACGCGCATATCAATAGCGACAGTGCATCAGCATCAATTAAAATGATGTTTTTATAATTTTACTAATTTGCTTTGCGATTGTTTTTTCTGGTAAAGTATTTCAGCTATTAAATAGGCGCTGTCGTTAGAGAGACCATGCATTCCTTAAAAACAAAAAATTTAGTCCATACACGGGTTGTCGTTTTAAACCTGTTATTGGTATTGAGTTTATTGTTTACGCAATGGCTAGGTATCAGCCATGCTATTTTTCATGCTAGCCAAAATTCAGTTGTTAGCATTGCAAATGTCGAGCCTGTTGTTAGCGACACATTTGATCACCAAAAGTCATCGAGTTTTTGTTCTTTATTTGATGCTGCTGCTTTAGGCGTTGCTGTTCATGCTACGCCTTGTACAGCACCTGCTTTTTTCAATCCAACACAGCACGAACAAAGTAGTTTCCAACTTGGCTGGATACAGCCATTCAGCGTTTATTTCTCTTCACGCGCACCGCCTCAACTAGCCTGATTATCTGAGTCTTTTTTCATCTAAAACATTTGATGTTTTAGATGGTACATATTTGGTCAGCTAGTGGAGAAATCATGCAATTCCAATTAAATTTATTGGCGCACGCTATAGTCTGTGCGCTTATCAGCAATGCCTTTTCTGTAAATGCGCAAGAAAATAAAAAAACATTACCTTCTGTTGTCGTTACTGCAGATCCATTTGGTAACGATGAAAATTCACAAATTTTAACGCCCGCAAAAGTACTTGCTGGCGATGAATTACGCGATAAAACACGCGGCTCCTTAGGTGACACTTTATCTGGTGAGCTCGGTGTATCTGCATCTGCGTTTGGTGCAGGATCATCCCGTCCCATTATTCGCGGCTTAGAAGGGCCACGACTAAAAATATTACAAAATGGTATGGCAGTGTCCGACTTATCGAGTATATCGAATGATCATGCCGTAGCTGGAACTGCCATGGGTGTACAACAAATTGAAATACTAAGAGGACCTGCTGCTCTCGCTTATGGATCAGGGGCTATTGGTGGGTTAATTAATATCGTCAACGATAGAATTCCAACCGTATTAGCACCCCAAGCAACTGGTGAAGTCGAGTTAAAACGCAGTAGTGTTGATCAAAGTAATGGACTCGCATTTCATCTGGATCGTGCTGCTGGCAATCTAGGTATACATGCCGATGGTAGTTCACTTAGAGCTGAAAACTATAACGTACCCACGGGCGGCAAATTACCCAACTCCTTTAATCGTGAAGATAATCTCGGCTTTGGTTTATCAAGAATAGAAAGTTGGGGACACTTAGGGTTGTCTATCAGTTCACTCGCAAAAAACTATGGTATTCCTGCTGAAACTGCATCGATAGATTTATCTCAGACACGAATTGATTTAGATAGCCTATATAAAATCAACAGCAATCTATTTGAATCGCTGCGTTTTAAAATGGCGCATACCGATTACAAACATTCTGAGTTAGATGCAGCTCTTGACCCTAAGATGAACTTCAAAAACAAAACAACAGAATCACGACTAGAAGCGAGTCACCGCGAGATAAATGGTTGGCGAGGAAAAATTGGCGTGCAAGTCGATCTGAATAATTTTTCTGCGTTGGATTCAACAGGCTCAATTGAAGCCGTACCCATTACTAAATCAAATTCCTTTGCTGGTTTTATTGTAGAAGAAAAAGAATTTGGTTCAGTGCGTATCAACACTGGACTCAGAATGGAATCAGTAAAAAGAACTCCTAGAGATAATTTACAGCGCTCGTTTAATTTAGCTTCTTGGTCAGGTGGCGGGCTATGGACTTTCACACCGGGATATGGATTAGGAGCCACTTATAGCCTAGCGCAACGTGCGCCGGTAACTGCAGAGCTTTATTCAGATGGACCACATGAAGCGACTCAAACCTATGACCGTGGTAATCCAAATTTTAAGAAAGAAATTTCTAACAACCTAGAATTAAGTCTGCAAAAAACTTCAGAAAAATTTCGTTGGAAAGGTAATCTATTTCAAAATAAAGTCAAAAATTATATTTATGGACAACGCGGAGGGTTAGTTGATGAGGATGGCACTTCTCCTGGTGATCTTAGAGAGCGCACTTGGACCCAAGCCGATGCCACATTACATGGTGCAGAAGCAGAAGCGAGTTATAACTGGCAGGGCGATGGTTTTTCCATGCGCGTTTTTGCAGACACGGTGAGAAGTCGTTTAGATGGTGGTGAAAATTTACCTCTACAACCCGCAGCTCGACAAGGTTTAAGTGTGGGCTATAAAGAAGGTGCGGTCAGAGGTTTAATGACCTTGATTAATGCTTCTGCGCAGAATCGTATCGCTAGCCATGAAACCACCACACCGAGCTACACGCAACTGGATACTAGCCTACATTACACTCAGCGCTACGGCAGCACCGATGTCGTATGGTTTGTATTAGGAAGAAATCTCTTAAACGATACCATCAGGCTTTCAACTTCCTTACTTAAGGATACCGTTCCTTTAGCGGGAAGAAGTGTAGTACTAGGAATCAGAACCAGATTTTAATCAGACTGTAGATAAAGGGGCGATTAACGCAACTCATTGATCGTCCCTGATGTATTAAATTGATTTTTACAATATTTTCTTCTAATTTTTCTAGAATTTTTTTTATCTAAGTAACACTACACCACACTCGTTTTTTCTATTCCTCGTTACTCACCACGCATTGATCGCTGCCTGGGAGTTATCACAGCATAAATTCCACAGATGCCTGATTATTTGTTATTTGGGATATTTTTCTCAAATCAATTTTTATTTAATCAGTAATTATTCACCGCCGTGTCTTTGTTGAACCTAGATTTATTCATTTTGCAGGCCTCTCGTGAAAATTTTTGCACTTTTTAAAAAAACTGGACCAAAACCCTCTCAAGGAAAATTAACGACTCGCTCCACATTACATAGCCGATCAGAAGATACTTCTAAAAAAATAGATGCTATCGAATATGAAATGTCCGCAGAATTTGATGCGAGCTTCTCATTAGCTCAGCAACATTCTGCACAACAGCAAGCTCAACAACTAGCAGAAGAAAATTCCTTTCCTCATCAAATAGAAGAAGCTGCTGTGCTTTATGCCAGCGGACAAGAACATGCAGCAAAGGCTTTACTACAAAATTTAACAACGCAAGAAACAACGAGTCGCTTTCAAGAACAATTAGTGTGGTGGATGCTATTTGATTTACTACAAATACAATCAGCACATCAAGAATTTGAGCAACTCTCAGTCCAGTATGCGGTTCGATTTGAAACCTCACCACCGCAATGGACTCCCCCACACGCCAACAAAAAAACTGAGCAAACACTTAGTGCAAGAGTAAATTTTCGTGGAAAGCTAAGCGCAGAAAATGATGCTGCATTTGATTCGTGTCGCAAGATCAATTCCAATAATAAAAAAATTGAATTTGCTTTAGATAGCATCAGTGAGATCGATGATTCTGGTTGCGAAACCTTACTCAATTTTTTATTGCAATGGCAATCTCAAGGCAGCGCCATCATCTTGTTAGGTGCTGAAAATTTAATCAAACACCTACATGCCGCAGTTAAATCTACAGCACCAAAAGCGTGTCATAACACATGGTTATTACTGATAGAAGTGATAAGACTACTCAATGATGAATTTGAATATGAAGAAGTGTGCATGAGTTATAGCCTGACCTTTGAAGTCTCACCGCCTCCTTATGTCGCGCCAGCCGGCATTCTCATACCAACCTCCTCAACTGAATTCCTCCTACCCTGCATCATAGAAATGCCTATACAAGCCTTAATCGAAAACATAACTAGGCATGCACAAAATCAAGATACACTCTTATTAGATTGCTCTGCCTTAGTCAGAGTCAGCTTTCAAGCTGCAGCTCCATTCGTAGAAGCCCTCTCAGCACTAGGTGTACACAAAACGGTAGAATTACGAAATGCAAATTTTCTTGTTTCAGTGCTCTTAAAACTCATAGGCAGCAATAGTCAGCTCTCTATTTTTACGCATAGACTGTAACAACGCCTAGTCGGCTCGGAATAATCAATAGCTTTCACTCTTAGGGAATCGCATGGAACAGTTTCACGGCACAACCATACTCTCAGTGAGGCATGGTCATGAAGTAGCACTCGGTGGTGATGGCCAAGTCACGCTAGGCAATATCGTCATGAAAGGATCAGCACGTAAAGTGCGTAAACTGTTTCATGGCAAAGTCCTAGCGGGTTTTGCTGGTGGCACTGCCGATGCTTTTACACTACTTGAACGATTTGAAGCAAAGTTAGAAGCCCATCAAGGCAATCTCATGCGCTCTTCGGTTGAGCTAGCAAAAGACTGGCGCACTGATCGTATGTTGCGCAGGCTGGAGGCTATGTTGTTAGTTGCAGATCGTGACGCAACTCTCATCATTACTGGCAATGGTGATGTGCTAGAACCTGAAGACGGAATAGGAGCAATCGGATCCGGCGGTACTTATGCGCAGTCGGCTGCCAAAGCTTTACAAGAAAACACGGATCTTTCACCGTTAGAGATCGTAAAAAAATCTCTCACGATTGCCTCTCAGCTTTGTATTTATACCAATATGTCGCACACCATCGAGACTTTAGAATAAACCATTTCCTTATGAACCTCACACCGCAAGAAATTGTTAATGAACTCGACAAACATGTCGTAGGCCAAAGTCGCGCAAAACGTGCAGTCGCGATTGCATTGCGTAATCGCTGGCGCCGTATGCAAGTGCCTCAGCCACTGCAGCATGAAATCACGCCAAAAAATATTTTAATGATAGGACCGACCGGTGTCGGCAAAACAGAAATTGCACGACGACTTGCTAAATTAGCTGATGCGCCTTTCATTAAAATTGAAGCGACAAAATTCACTGAAGTCGGTTACGTGGGACGTGATGTAGATACGATTATTCGTGACCTCACCGAAATCAGCATTAAACAAACCCGCGAAATGGAAATGCGCAAAGTTAAAGAGCAAGCGCAAGATGCAGCGGAAGATCGCATCCTTGATATTTTGCTACCCCCTGCTCGCGACTTTGGTTTTACCAGTGGTACACAAGGCGAAGAAGAAAAATCCGATACCACCACACGGCAAACATTTCGTAAACGCTTACGTGAAGGCTCGCTGAATGAGCGAGAAATTGAACTCGAAGTGCAAGAGCCACGTGCTCAAATGGAAATTATGGCACCACCTGGCATGGAAGAAATGACAGAGCAAATTAAATCTATGTTTTCTGGTCTAGGCCAAGGAAGAAAAAAATCGCGCAAAATGAAAATAGGCGATGCATTGAAATTGTTGATAGATGAAGAAGCTGGACGCCTAGTCAACGAAGAAGAATTAAGACAACTCGCCTTACATAATGTTGAACAAAATGGCATCGTTTTTTTAGATGAAATCGATAAGATCGCTTCCCGCTCAAATAGCACTGGTGTAGATGTCTCTCGCGCAGGTGTACAACGTGACTTACTCCCTCTGGTTGAAGGCACTACAGTGAATACAAAATATGGCATGGTTAAAACTGATCATATTTTATTTATTGCTTCTGGTGCTTTTCATTTAGCCAAACCTTCTGATTTAATTCCTGAGTTACAAGGTCGTTTTCCTATACGAGTAGAACTAGAATCTTTATCAATAGCAGATTTTGAACGCATACTGACTGCAACTGATGCTTGCCTCACCCGACAATATCAAGCCTTACTTGCTACTGAAAATGTTCATATAGAATTTACAGAAGATGGCATACGCCGATTAGCTGAAATTGCTTTTTCCGTGAATGAAAAAACAGAGAATATTGGAGCGCGTCGTTTATATACAGTGATGGAAAAACTATTAGAGGAAATTTCCTTTTCAGCTGGCGCAGGCGATGCAAGCAAGATACAAATTACCGCTAGCTACGTGGATGAGAAATTGGGCGCCTTAGCTGTGAATGAAGATTTATCGCGTTATGTCTTATAGCTAAAGATCATGTCATGGCAAACAAAGGGCTCTCTAAACGACAAAAACTTACTTTTCGTAGTGAGCCCTCTCAGCGTGCGCTTAAACCGCGTAATCCTTTAGTAGTGCCTGCTCGATTACGGGTTGCAGGACCACATAAAAAATCCACCTCTGCAAAACGACAGCAAGAACGCTTAGCGTTATTAAATGCTTTGTTTAAGCGCCCCGAGGATGAGTAAAGTTAGTTACATCATTTAACTTACCCCACCTTGCTAACACTGTCTCATTTCTAAAATTTCCCTCATAGCCACTGCTCTATTGCGAGATTGGTGCTAACCGTGAGCTTTCAGGTTGCTGTCCTAGCACCTCAACTCGATTCGATTCTTTCAATGTAGTGGTATTTGTAATAGATGATAGTGGCGCGACACTAAAGGATGAGAGCGGCACCTCGCGCCTTAAGCCATGATCTAATACAACAATATAGTTAGCATGAATTTCTTGTAGCGTAATGCCAGGCATAAGCTCTGCGTCGCGCTGTATTAATTTTTGTGGCGATCCTGGTGCTCCAATAATTGCCAGACTCGTACCTGACTCACCTGATAGAATCACGCCGCGTAAAAATAAAGGAAAACGACTCTCATTATTCGAACTACCACCGAACAAACTCATTGCATCTGATAACACTACCTGAGGCATTTCATTCACGCTTGATAAAGCTACTTTATGAGTAGGCTGCGTAGTAAAAAAAAGCGTCCAATATGTGAGTGAGACACACCAAAGCAAAAATAAAAAAACACTACAAGTTTGAGAGAGATATTTCATTTTTCACTTACACTCATACGCAAATTGCTCGCATTACTAACAAGGTGATTTTAATCATCGCACTAACTGATTAATTTCTATAATAGGCATTAATACTGCCAATACGATCAGTAATACCACAACACCCATACCTAAAATGAGAGCAGGCTCTAGTAGCCCTGCAATCGTCATAGCACGTCGCTCTAAATCTTGTTCTTGTATATGAGCGACACGCTTTAACATCGCAGGTAATTCACCTGTTATTTCTCCCGCTCTAATCATATGAATTAACAATGGCGGAAATTGTTTGTAGGTGGCGAGTGCATGCGCAAGACTTGCGCCTTCACGCACACGACTGGTTGCTTCTACAATATGCTTGCGCATCGCAAGATTAGAGAGCGTGTCACTACTAATTTGTAGTGCCCTGAGTATTGGTACGCCTGAACTGGTTGTAATCGCTAAGGTAGTGGCAAATCGCGCAGTATTGATACTGCGCTCAAACGCTCCATAGAATGGTGCAGTGAGTAAGAAAGTATGCCAGCGAATTAAAAAATCATTATTTTTTAATAAGCGCCGCCATACTAGTCCACTGGCTAATAAAGCAATCAGCAATAGCCAACCCCAGTTTCGAATGAAGTTTGAAATGGCGAGCATAGCTAGCGTCAATAAAGGCAGCTGCTGTTTTGAATTAATAAAGACAGCCACAATTTGTGGCACCACATAGGTCAGTAAAAAAATGACGATGGCTAATGCAACTACTGTGACTATCGCAGGATAGGTGAATGCTAAGCGTAGTTTTTGTACTAGCGCAGCACGTCGCTCACCATGATCAGCCAGTCGTATCAATACTCCGGCTAATTGACCTATTTGCTCACCAGCTGCAACCAATGCACGATATATCTCGCTAAAATCAGCTGCATGCTGCGATAAGGCGCTTGATAATGAAGCGCCACCTATAACTTCCGATCGAATCGTAGCGATAAGATTTTTTACATACGCTCGCTCAGCTTGCTCTTGCAAAGCAAACAATGCCCGCTCTAAAGGTAAACTCGCTTCTAATAAGGAAGCAAGCTGACGTGTAAATAAAGATAACTCTGTAGATGTTAATTTATCAGCAAAAAGACCGAAAAAATATCGGCTTGTTTGCTTTGCATTTTCTTTATTTATGTCCGTTGCTTCTACTAGTACAGGCAGTAATCCGCGTGTACGTAAATCCGAGCGTGCTGCACGAGGATTATCAGCAATGATGGTGCCATGTGATGACAAGCCTGATTGATCTACAGCTTCATACTGAAATACAGGCATGCTTACTCCTTAGTCACCCGCAATAATTCAGACTGACTTGTCGTGCCATTAATCAACCAACGCTCACCATCTTCACGCATTAGCGCCATCCCGTCGCGTTGAGCAGTAGCGCGTATTTCCGCTTCGCCAGCTCTGTCGTGAATTTGTCGGCGTATTTGGTCTGTGGTGAGCATTAATTCATAAATGCCTACTCGTCCGTGATAGCCAGTCTGACTGCATTTATCGCAACCTACTTCATGCCAATATATGCCTTCTTTTTGTCGACAATAGATACATAGTTTTCTCACTAAACGCTGTGCTACGACACCTAATAAAGAAGAAGAGAGTAAGAAAGGCTCGATACCCATATCGAGTAAGCGTGTTACTGCAGCAGCAGCATCATTCGTATGCAAAGTGGCTAATACCACATGCCCTGTGAGTGACGCCTGAACTGCGATTTGTGCTGTTTCTAAATCGCGTATCTCACCTATCATGATGACATCTGGATCTTGTCTTAAGATAGCTCGTAAGGCTTTTGCAAATGTCATCTCTATGCGTGGATTGACTTGAGTCTGACCTACACCATTTAATTCATATTCAATCGGATCTTCTACCGTCAAAATATTTGTACTAGGTGTATTGAGTCTAGATAGTGCTGCATAGAGTGTGGTTGTTTTTCCAGATCCAGTAGGACCAGTGACCAATACAATGCCATGTGGTTGTGTGATTAAATGATCAAACTGTTTTAATGTAGTCTCACTCATACCTAACTGCTGGCAATCGAGTCGTCCCCCTTCTTTATCTAATAAACGTAATACAGCACGTTCACCATGCCCAGTCGGTAGAGTAGAAACTCTGACATCGATTGGCTTACCACCCACACGCAAAGTAATACGACCATCTTGCGGCAAACGTTTTTCAGCGATATCAAGATCCGACATAATTTTTATGCGGGAAATCAAAGCAGCATGAATTGTTTTTTTGGGTCTGACGATGTCGCGCAAACGACCATCTATACGAAATCTCACAACGGAGATTTGATCAAATGGCTCTATGTGGATATCTGAAGCGCCTTCACGTACTGCTTGCGTAAGCAATGCATTAATCATGCGTATAACAGGTGCATCATCTGACGAATCTAATAAATCTTCTACTGCAGGCATTTCCTGCATTAATCGGGCTATATCAAAATCGGCTTCATATTCATCAATCACTTGTGCAGCGTTATTGCCTGAGTCTGCATAGGCAGATTTGATAGCAGTTTCTAATTCCTGCCGCGTCACAACCTGAAATCTCAGCGCACCATAGCGTCGACTAATTTCTGCTAAGGCACTCGCTGGTGTAGCTTCTGAAATCCAACAATCCACACTCTCTTCTTGATTGCCATGTGCTTGCGCCAGAATCAAAAAATCTCTAGCAAATGAAAATGGTAATAAGTGTGCTTGATCGGTAGGAATCATAAGGAGATATTGCTTAATTCGCTTTAGCCATTGCTCAATGCATTAGGGAGAGCGCAATGGATCTAAAACTGTAGGTGATGATTTTTTCAGCATGGCGCCACCTACTGGCGCGCCGTTTTGTAGAGGTGGTAGCTTAGGCTCTTGTGACTGCGGTAAAAAAATATTTTTATCCGACTGCAGAGCTCCTTGTGCTGCTTGCATATAGTCATATCGATCACCTGCTACAGCAACACTGTCATTATTAGACCGTATCACCGTCGGTCGCAGAAAAACCATTAAATTTGTTTTGCCACGTTTTTTTGTTTGATAGCGAAATAAATAACCTAATAAAGGTAAGTCGCCCAGCAGAGGGACTTTTTCCACGCTATCACTCAAGGTGTCTTCTATTAATCCACCCAATACAATAATTTGACCGTTATCGACTAGCACATTCGTATCAATCGATCGTTTACTCGTGATCAATCCCGAACTAGTAGATTCTTGAATATTCGATGTCTCTTGATAGATGGCCATTTTTACTGTGCCACCTTCAGAAATTTGTGGTCGCACGCGCAATGACAATCCTATGTCGCGTCGCTCTATGGTTTGAAATGGATTCACACCTGCGCCACCACCTGATGCAGGCGTAGTGAATTGGCCTGTAATGAAAGGAACATTTTGACCCACGATAATGCGTGCTTCTTCATTATCCAATGTGATTAAATTAGGCATGGATAAAATATTGGCTTTAGTATTATTCTCTAATGCACGGGCTAATGCGCCTAGTGTTAACTGGCCATTCAATTGTTTAAATGCAGCGACGTTAATGCCATTACCAAGGGGTAGTGCTGTTTGATCTTTACCTAAAATAGACGTCGCTTGAGCCGCAAGATTATTGCCGCCTGCAGAAAATCCGGTTAATACACCAACACGCATACCACCTGTTGAATTGCCTGATAAGCCAGCCCACTGCACTCCAAACTCAGCTGCAGTATTCGCAGAGACCTCAACAATTAAAGACTCTACATAAACTTGTGCTCGTCTTGCATCTAACTGATCAATGATGTTGCGTAGATTACGGTAAGTCGTTTCATTTGCCGTAATGATTAAGGTATTAGTTGTAGGGTCTGCTTGTATGTAACCTGCAATTCCACCGCTAGCAAGTGGTGCTTGATTCGCAACGTTAGTGGTTACTAGCGTTGTTGGCATCGCTGTACTCACTGGCGATGCACTTAACGTAGCCTGTGATTGCGGCGTAGACTGTGTCGTGCTTATGCCGCCTATGAGATTCGTATTTTGATTAGCGACTCCTGCCTCACCCAATACAACAGCACGTAGCACTTGCGCAAGTTTGACTGCTTCTGCATTTTTTAAATACACCACATGCACATTGCCGGGTAAGGCAGTCGGTTGATCAAGACGTGCAATTAAAGATCGAGCTAAATTTCCTCTCGCTGCTGTTGGTGCGCGCAGGATCACACTATTGGTACGCGCTTCTGCAAGTAAAAAAACTCTACCTGCATCATTAACTCCAGCTGCATTAGTTACTGCACCTTGATCAAGTAAACGATTAATCATGATTGCTAGATCAGTTGCAATCGCATATTGGACTTTGATCACATCTAGCTCGCCTATCATAGGCACATCTAATGCAGCAACCATACGCGATAATCTTTTTAAGTTATCCGCATAATCTGTAATAACTAATGTGTTAGTTGCTGAATTTGCGTTTATCACATTATTTGCACTGACTAATGGGCGCAAGATGTTGACTAAATTTGCAGCAGATTCATGATTGAGTTTGATTATTTGTGTCGCTATTTGATCACCTCTTAATGCATGATCAATCTCAGGACTGGCTTGCTGCTTAGCGTCAGCTTCTGGCACGACTTTAGTAAAAGTAGGCAATTTCACAACTGCATAAGCATGTAGTCTTAATACGGAAGTCAGCATGTCTAAGGCTTGCGCTTTACTCACTGACTTTTCAGAAACCAGATTGATGCTGCCCTTTACTCTAGGATCAATCACAAAAGTGGTTCCGGTGTAGTGGCCTATCGCTCTGACCACTGTTTCAATATCAGCTGCCACAAAATTCATCATAGCCTGATGTTTAGTAGGTTCTTGTGCCCAACTCGATACCGCACCAAAAAAAATACTGAAGCTAGCAAATACAAAAAATAAGGTGGATAAAAATTTTCTCAATTTTTTAAATACATTAGGAAATTTGATTCGAGTTGCTATCATTTAAATTCAAGTGCTATATGATTTTCATTGCCATCAGGGTGTGGCTTTCCTAATAAATTCAGCAATAGTGATAATTGTTTTTCTTTTCCTGCATCTGCATAAGCGATACCAGAAAATTGCAATCTTCCTTGCTGAAAAATTCCGTCACCATGAAGTTGTAATGGCCCTTCTAATGTATTTAGTTTTATCTTGGCTTGCTGACTTAGCCATTCCATTGTTAATTGATATTCACCTAAGGGCTTAATCGGCGATAGCGCTGAGGCTATTTTTTTGAAATCGATTTGTATCAAGCCCATGATGTTAGTTTTCTCACCTTGTAAATTGACTTGCAACTCTTGCCATGACATCAACACATCGCCACTCAATCGAAGTGTATTAAAAGGCGCTCCTAATAACGATAGTTGTTCTGCGTTCAATCGCGCGCCTGAAGGGCTAATATGCCATTGATACCAATTGCCTTCTATGGTGATAGGCTCAGTCAGTGTCTCTGTATTATCAATTTTTATTGAGACTTGCCCCAATAACAGCATAGGGGATATGTGCCAAACAAATCTGCCTAGTACGAAGGGAAGCTGATTGCCATTTTTATCTGCTTTAGAAACGACTATTGCAGATCCATCCCATACCGTACCGCGTACATCTGCCAAGCTATAACGTTGACCTGATTTTTTTTCAGCATGGGGTGTTATATACACAGCTGGGAAAAACATAAGAAACGTCAGTATGAACACGAGTAAAGCTGCAATACTTAACAAGAGAATGCGGCGCATTAATTTATCTTTTTAAAAGTTAATATGGCATTGACTTGATCTAGCTGATTCAATGGCAAGATGCTAGCTTCTAGTACGAGTAGTTGAAAAAATACTTGCGCATCATGCGTCCATTTCACTAAAGTTGAAAAAGATATTTTTTCAAATTCAATTATGATGACTTGATTGTCGAATCTCACTTTATTTGTCACCAATCCAAGCTTTGTTAAACTTTTTTGTATCGCTTCCATAGAAGTGTGGGTTGTTTGTATGGGAACATCCTCTAACTGAGAAATTTTCTGCGCTAATGCATAGGCTAGAACTAATTGATGACGTAACTCAGGCAGTTGTTGGCTTAATTGTTCTCGCTCCTTCAGCATGGGATAAAGCCATAACACGCTGATTACCAATAAAAGCAAGCAAGCACCAACTAACAATCGTTTGATTTTTTCCGGCTCACTTTTTATTTGCCAGAAAATCATTAAATTATGCATGCGCTTTTTCATTTAAGCGCCTGCACATTCCACATCACTATGCTAGGTCGAGTGGGTTGTATATTTTCAGTGCGTTGTAGTATGAGATGATTTTCTGCGAATCTAGTTTTAGCTAACTCAGTATCTGGTGCCAAGTCTGCTAGCAAACTTATCTGTAGAGCGTGATTGTGATAATTCAGTGCAGTCATCGCATGGGATGCAACATAATCTGGACTAGCACGAGTTAGCCGCGACGTTGAATTTTTGTCTTCTAAAACTATGCCTTTCCAAGCCACTGAGGTATTCGCCAACAAGCTAAGAAAATCTTCAGGTGCATTCGCGCCTGTTTTTTGCCTAAGCATGCGTAATTTTTCTTCTAATTTCTCTAGCTGTACTTCTGGCATTGCAGACTGCGTAAAATGTTTTTTATAAACATTATCTAATTGTGCGGATAGCTGCTTTTTTTCTTGTCGCAATCGCCACCAATCACTATGTAAGGCGATGAGTTGAAAAACAAGTAAGGAAGCAGCAAGCGCAAGTGGTAGTTTCCACATTGTTAAACGGCTTACTTGATACAACGGTTTTGATAATCCCGAAATCAAATCACATTCGGCACTCTTCATTCCTGCAATTAAAATTTTCCAGTCATACGGAATAATCTGTAGTTTGCTAACTTTTTCACTATCCGAATTATCACTACTCTGTGTTGTCTGATTAATTGCTGCGCTATAAGCTTGTACTTTGCTACCTTCCACCATCATCTGACAATTTTCATGCGATGTTAATAAACCTAAAGTACGGTAAATTTCTTCTTCTCTATGCAAATTATTTTTATCAATTTGTAATGAAATACCGATCGCTTCATTGTTTGGTTTACGTAAACTTATCTCAACCTCATCTCCTATTTCTGATACTGCAGCAGAGACGGTCTTTTCATATAAAGGTAGACACAGTTGCAATGGATACGCATGAAAACTACTTGCACCTACTTTCTGTAAAGCGCTGACTACTGCAATTAGCCATGCTTTATCAATCACAGCAATCTTTCGTAAGCCTTTTATGTCAGCACTCGCCACAATATGACAAGCAGCGGGGTCACCTATGATGCTGTCTTCTATTAATGCAGGTAAGGCTAATTTAAGTTTTTCTGGCGAGAGAGGAGGCACCATCAAACGCAAAAGCGTGACATCACTTGCCGCCACAATTAGATAGACTTTTTTTACTTTTTTTAAGTGCTCAGCTAGCGCTGTCAAACTTTCATAGCCACTACGAAGAACTTGATCAGTTTTATCTAATAACGCAAAGGGCAAAGACTGCAAATGCCAATCATGCATTTTTTTTCCGCTATGCCGTGTAGGCAAACGTAGAATGATGGAATAAGCGTTTAACACTATTATTCTGAATTAGATTTCTCTAATCCATATCACTTCGGTATTCAATCCACTTCTCTCAACCAATGCTTGTATTTGCATAGCATTTTGTCGCAGAGAGATTCTTCCATTGACTAAAAAATAATTCGTACTCAATGTGATTGCTTGCGGATTTATAGTTGTTTGTAATCCTGATAGTTGCGCTATCAGTTCATTGAGATTATGAAATGACGACTGTGTGCGTTTTGCTATTAAGGCTTGCGTATCTGCTAGCGACAAAGGCGCTAGTACAGCAGATAACACCGCTTGTGGCGCAGTATTCGCATTGATAGCTGTTACACGCGGAAGAAAGATGACATAGTCCTCTAGTCTTTTTACGATGACGGGCGTAAAACCTGCAACTGTAAATAAATCCTGCACCTGCTGAAAACCTAAATAGCGCACTCGACTGGTTGCTCCACTTTCATTTGGCTGAGTAGAGGCTATTTGATTTGCTGCTAAGCGAGCTAGTGTGGTGTCTATGCTTAAACCACTGAGTAAGCGCTCAAAAATCAAGACTTGTTGTTCATTGATTTTTCCTGCTGTCGCAAGTGCTGTTAAATTCAAGCGTGATTGTGCATCTTGTATTGCGCCAGATAAGATGGCCTCCTGCGCTAAAGCATGATCTTCTTCTTTTTGTACATACTGATCTAGTGATGTATCCGCTAAGGGTACTGCCCAAGGTTCTGTTAAATCATCGATAGTGGAATATTTACCATCTTCCCGCAAAATCAATGTTGCCCAATCTACTGCTCCTCGCAATATCCATTGTTTTTGCATTTGTAAACGTTGATTTTCGACGGCGCGAATTTGAATTTGCTGCTGCCAAAATAAACTTGCCACAATGGTGATTGCTAATGCTGTTAAGAGCAATGCAGTGATGATTGCTACACCATGTGGGTTTTTACGTATGCCATAAGATTTTTTTTGCGACATGCTTAGCTTCATATATAGCTTCATGTAGCACCAAGCAAGATTGTCTTTGTTAGCTCACCTTGTATTTTATTCAGACTGAGAGAGACTTCTAATCCACGCCAGCTGATCGTACTTGCTGTCGACCCAGTTTGTGGATTCATTAGAGAGCCACGTGAAACCAAGGTATTTGGTGATGCCTGCATAGCGGATGAACTAAGCCAAGCACGACCATTCTTTGCCCACACTCGCAACCCAAATTTTTGCACTTCTGTTTGTAAAATAACTTGTGCATTATTTGTATTAGTGTCTGTATTCAGTTGTAGGCCATAGCTGAGTAGCTGAGTGAAATCTCGCGTAAGAGGGCTTACTTCGCGAACTAAACTGTTATTTTGCAGTCGATAAGATACCCACTGTAGTTGAATAGGCGCAGCTTCTAATGAAACTGACCGCACTAAACTAAGTCGATTAGGCGCTAGTAGTAATGGTGTTTGTCCATCTATCTGACTTGCGCTGACGATATGTGCACAGTCATTTTGTATTTGGGCAAAAATTATTTGTAGATTTCGAGTTTGCTCTAATTCTTGATCGAGACTACTGCGTGTTCTGATTAGTGTTTCTAGTCCTCGCCATCCTAATACGGCAATAAATGCCAAGATGCCGATGGCGACTAGTAACTCTATCAGTGTGAGCCCCCGTTCTGATAGATGTATATGTTGACGCTTACATTTCATGTGGAACTATCTGTGACAACATGATGATGCGTCTTTCATGCTCTAGTGGCGAAAACACTGACACTTCGACTTTGCGAAATGCAGGATTAGGGGTATCAAGAATATTTTCTTTGCACTCAAGTTGTATATTGGCTTGGCTGCAAGAAAACTGACGACTACCCAAGGGTGGCCATTCACGTTCTAAACGAATCTGACTTAATCTATTCTCTGCCGACCATGTTGCATACAAAGCTAAGCGTAAATCACGACTGTTTTGCGTCAAGCTTGCTACTGCTCGTAAACTTGCCCCTAATACAGTGGCGATGATGCTCAATGCAACCAACACTTCCAATAAAGTAAAACCTTCAATAACATCAATTTTGCTGGTCATGTTATTCAACTCGAAAATGACCAATGCCATCTGCGGCAATACTGAAGCTATCTTGCTCGTGCTGCAAAGCTAAGACAAAAGCTTGATCTACTGGATCACGTCCAAACACCACGCGCCATGCTGCTAAGTTACTAGCCGCATTGCTCACAGAAAAAGTAATGGGACTACGTTTGAATTCACGTTGTCGCAATATCTCATCATCTAGCAACGGCTCCCAAGCATTATCAGTTTTAATGAAGAAGCTATACCGATTTGCATCAAGCTCTAATGCAATTAATCGATTTCTGACTATGGCTTCATCACGTGCTAATTGCATGAGTGCTGCTAGTCGGCGTACATCTTGTTGCAATACTTGTTTTGATGTTTGCGCAGCATTTAATCCGACTGCGCCTAAGATCACGCCCATAATCAGCATTACGATGAGCAATTCAAGTAGGGAAAATCCGACTTGATATTGGCGAACAAACAAACGATGCACTGCTTGCCTATGCATAGACAATTAATCCATCCAAGAACCAATATCAGCATCTATACCTGTGCCGCCCGCTTGCCCATCTGCACCCATAGAAAATACATCGATTTCTCCACGCGACCCCGGAGCCTGATATTGATATGGATTACCCCATGGATCTTTACTTAAGCGATCTAGATAACCACCAGATTTCCAGTTTGCAGGTATGGGTGAGCTCGTAGGTATTGTGATGAGTGCTTGCAATCCCTGACCGGTAGTTGGATAGCGTTGATTATCCAAACGATAGAGTTTGAGTCCTTGCATAATGGTAGCTATATCTTGTTTGGCAGCGAGTATGCGAGCATCATCAGTTCGCCCCATCATCTTAGGAATCACGAGGGCAGCCAATATGCCCATGATGACCACTACAACCATGATTTCTACTAAAGTAAAACCTTTAGTACGCATTCGTAAAATGAAAGAAGTTGAGTTCATTGATTGATTTCATGATCAAAATTAAATTTAGCCACTCCTGAATTGTCATTCGAGGTACCTTGCTTTTTTGAATAAAACTAAAGCAAAGATTGGAGTACGGCGCTGATCAAAAGTGCCCGAAGTGAATAAACAATTTTTAAACCATGACATTCATTGAATACAATGAAGCATGACTAAAATTATTTTTTTGCGCAGTAATAATTAGTACGCAATGAAAATCCATCAAATATGTTTATCTTTCGACCGAATTTTCGAACATCGAAAATTTTGCTAGGATGAATTTTCGCTAGAGCAGCGAAGTCGAGTGTGTGTGAGTACGGCAGGAGGGATGATGGGGACTAAATTGCTAGGAACTGACTTGCTAAGAACTTACAAGCCCAGCGTATTACTTTAATGACTATCGATTAATTTGCTTCGTCACGTGCTTCACGTGCCAGTAATCTCTGTACCATTTGCGTAGGTGAATCGCCTTGAAATAAAACTCTTGCTACCGCATCAACTATCGGCATATCAATTTTAAATGTTTGAGCTAATTGCATAATAGCTTGTACGCTATGTATGCCCTCCGCAACATGACCTAAGTCAGCTGTAATTGTGGCTAAAGATTTACCTTCTGCAAGTTGTAATCCCACACGACGATTGCGTGATAAATCACCAGTGCAAGTGAGTATTAAATCGCCCATGCCGGTTAAACCCATAAAGGTTTCAGTGCGACCACCCATCGCCACACCTAATCGAACGATCTCAGCTAATCCGCGTGTTATTAATGCAGCGCGTGCATTCAAACCTAAACCCAATCCATCTGTTATGCCAGTTGCAATCGCAAGAATATTTTTTACGGCCCCACCGACTTCAACACCGATCACATCATCTGTGGAATATACCCGAATAGAACCACCATGTACTGCGGCTACTACTTGTTCACGTAATTGAGAATGTAAAGATCCTATAGTTAATGCACAGGGCAATCCAGCTGCTACTTCTTGTGCAAAGGAAGGGCCGGATAAAGCGCCACAAGCTATCTGATCTCCTAGTTCGTGTTGCACAATTTGATGCGGTAATAAATTGGTTTGCGTTTCTACACCCTTACATAACCACACGACATTAGGCAAGGCGTGACCATGTATTGTTTGCAAGGTTGGTCGCAATCCCGCTACCGATGTGGCAAGAATCAATAAGCCTTGTTTTGCATGACTGAGTGCTTGTGTTAAATCTGCAGTCAGTGCTAAAGCATCTGGCAATAGCGTAGCAGGTAAGCGCTTAGTATTTTCACGCTGAGTTT
Organism: Oxalobacteraceae bacterium; assembly: GCA_027486615.1. Taxonomy (GTDB): domain Bacteria; phylum Pseudomonadota; class Gammaproteobacteria; order Burkholderiales; family Burkholderiaceae_D; genus Pernthalerella. Next base: position 23,643 of record JAIXOW010000036.1, read on the forward strand.
GCATGTGATGCATGAGATTGCTATCACGCCCCCACAACATAACTTGATGCTGACGTGATAAGGCAATTGCTAATGCGGTGCCCCAGGCTCCTGCGCCTAGTATGCTGATGTTCATGGAATTGCCCAAAAAAGGCTAGCTGAGAAAGTCATGCGCAGGCAGGAAAATTTTATTCTCCCCACACCTCAGATGCTTTGAGATAACCGGTCTCACCATCACGATGTTTCACTCTGATCCAACTTGAAGTGATAGGTTCTGCTAATTCGAGTAGTACACCTTTAGAAGCAGTGAATACAGCCACACCTGATTCACTTGCCGTCGCACGTACTGTGACCTGCGGAACTTCAACGATTAAGTTTCTTTGATTAGTCAGTGCGCGTGACTCTACCCAGCTTAATTCACCAGTGAGATCACGCACCCGCGACCATTCTCCACTCACCACTACGATTTCTACTGGCATACCAGGCGGGGCAATAAACATTTTGCGTCCTCTCTGGCTGGGCACATCAAACATGATTGCCGGCGTTAAACCTATAGACTTGAATTCCACATTGGTAGCATGAGCAGTGCCTAACAATGCCAATAGGCTGAGGAAGAAAAATCGCAGTGTATTCACAATCAACTAACTTAATGCGCAGCAGTTGCGCCATTACCGGCTTGAGTTAACGCCGCTTTACGCTGTTGATAAAAGACTTCGAAATTAATTTCAGTCAAATGTATAGGTGGGAAACCTGCACGAGTGACGATGTCTGCAATATTTGCACGCAAATAAGGATACAAAATATTTGGACATGCAATACCAAGTAATGGCTCTAACTGACCTTCGGGGATGTTGCTTGCTTCGAAAATTCCAGCTTGTTTGCATTCAATCAAAAACGCGACTTTATCTTTGATTTTAGCGGTGATGGTAATGGTGATAGTTGATTCAAAAATATTCTCGCTTAATTTTTCATCACCTATGTCGATCGCGACTTCTATGCCAGGGCCTTCTTGCTCCAGAAAAATTGCAGGAGAATTAGGTTGTTCTAACGATAAATCTTTTAAGTAGATACGTTGAATGTTAAAAACTGGCTGCTGGTTTTCTTCTGACATAAAAACTTTCTATTCAATTGTTAAATACATGCAAATTAAAAATTAACTTCAAATTTGTATTCGGTGCGCTCACGCTGCTTGCAACAAAGGCATGAGTTTACCCTCGCGATCTAAAGCAGACAAATCATCAAAGCCACCCACATGGGTTTCGCCTATATAAATTTGCGGCACAGTACGTCGGCCGGTCTTTTCCATCATCAGGGTACGCTGTGCAGGATCAAGGTCGATACGAATTTTCTCGATCTCATTAACGCCTTTTGCTTTTAATAGCCTTTCAGCTTGAATGCAATAAGGGCATACCGCTGTGCTATACATGATCACTTTTGTGCTCATTACACTTTCCTTTTATTTAGCAATGGGTAGTCCTTCAGTCTGCCATTTCGTCACACCACCCTCTAGACTATACAACTCTTGAAATCCTGCATGCGCCAGTTGATGCACACCGCGCAAAGCTTGCGTACCGCTAGCGCAAATAACTAATACAGCTTCAGATTTATTGAGTTCACCGACACGACTGACTAAGTCTTTTAAGGGGATGTGTTTTGATGCACGTAAGTGGCCAGCTGAAAATTCTTCGGCAGAGCGCACATCGAGTATTTGTAATTTACCTTTATTTATAAGCTGAATGGCCTCTAGCGTAGAGACAGAATGCTTGCTACGGGACAGAGCGGGCCAGGCCAAGGCACCTCCCGATAACAGCGCAATTAAGATAAGCCAGATATTGTCAATCAAGAATTTCACAAAGATCCCATCGTTTAAAGCAAGCTTGCATTATAAAATAGAAGAGAGAAATCAATTCAAGCATCATTTTCCCTTTTTCTTCCCGCGAAAGCACGACAGAACATGTACAAAATCGTATTCATGCGCCATGGCGAATCTATTTGGAATCTAGAAAACCGTTTTACCGGCTGGGCCGACGTTGATTTGACTGAAAAAGGCGAGGCTCAAGCACGCCAAGCTGGCAAACTATTAACCGAATCTGGATTCACTTTTGATCTAACTTACACCTCTGTTCTGAAACGCGCCATCCGTACTTTATGGCTCACACTGGACGCGATGGATTTACTGTGGCTACCAACTGTCCATAGCTGGCGCTTGAATGAACGACATTATGGCGCCCTACAAGGCTTGAACAAATCTGAAACAGCAGCGCAATATGGCGATGATCAAGTCATGATTTGGCGGCGTAGCTATGATATTCCTCCTCTACCCTTAGCGCTGGATGATGAGCGCGTATCATTCCATGATCCTCGTTATGCCGCACTCGATCCCAAAGAAATACCTTTAACAGAATGCTTAAAAGATACGGTCGCACGCGTTATGCCGATCTGGAATGATGAAATAGCTCCAGCGATCTTAGCTGGTAAACGTATCTTGATCTCTGCCCATGGTAATAGTTTGCGCGCTTTAATTAAATGTCTGGATCAAATGAGTGATAAAGAGATTGTTAGCTTGAATATTCCGAATGGTCAGCCTTTGGTCTATGAATTAGATGCGCAGCTCAAACCAATTCGACACTATTATCTGGGCGATCTAGCAGCCATCACGGCCGCGCAGCAAGCCGTTGCCAGCCAAGGTAAGGCTAAATAAAACTTCATGCGACTGCTGCAAAAGTATTCTTATTATTCGCTTGTGGCGGCCTTGTTATGGCCGCTATTGCTTGTGCACGCTGAACCACCTACTAAGTTAAGTGAACGTGCACGACAAAAACAAATTGCAGAAGAAACGCGCGCTGATTTACGCAAAAAACTCAGCGAGCTAAAAGAAAACATACTTAAAACTGAAAAAGCGCATACCCATGCTGCTGATGCTCTCGCCGCATCGGAAGCAGCAATTTCCAATGCCAATCGTAGTTTGCGCGAGCTAAGTGCCGAACAAGCAAAAACACAAGCTCAACTCACAGCATTATCGAAAAATCAGCAAGAGTTAGAAGCAATCATTGCGAAGCAACGTATGCGTCTGAGTAAAATTTTACGTAATCAATATCAAAATGGACAGCAGGATCATCTCAAGCTCATGCTGTCGGGTGAAAACCCGAATCAAATTGGCCGTGAATTACGTTATCTAGGTTATGTCTCGTTAGCGCAAAGTAAAGTCATCACTGAGCTCGATACTAATCTGCGCGCAGTTGAAGAAAATAAATCTAAAGCAGAAGAAGCGCGTGCTGCACTAGAAGAAATCGCGCAAGAACAACGCGAACAAAAAGCCTTACTTGAAAAAGAAAAAAATAATCGCAAAAGTCTAGTCACTAAACTCTCTAGCAAATTACAAAATCAACGCAAAGAAGCCGGCAATCTGGCTAAAGATGAAGAACGGCTCGCTTCTTTAGTTGATCGATTAACTAATTTAATTGCTCAGCAAAGAAAAGCGGAAGAGGCAGCTGCGCTTGCAAAAAAACGCGCGAAACAATCCAAAGAAGTGACTGCCTCACGTGAACGTTCAACTGAAAAATCAGTCGAAAAAACGGCTGCTAAAAATACTGAAAAAGAAGCGACTAATAATGTCAAAAATAAGCCCTCTTCTAACGTCGATACAGAGGAAGAGAGTGTTCCTGAATTCAGTGGGCACAATGATTTTGCCAAGTTACGCGGCAAGTTACGTATGCCAGCTAAAGGTGAGTTAGTTGCTAGTTTTGGTTCGAAACGTAATGATGGACCAAGCTGGAAAGGTCTATTCATCAAAGCCGGTGAGGGCACGGACGTCAAAGCTGCAGCGGATGGTGTGGTGATCTTTGCTGACTGGATGCGCGGCTTTGGTAACCTCTTAATCATTGATCATGGCAGCCAATACATGACGATTTACGGCAATAACCAGTCTTTACTAAAACGTCCCGGCGACAAGATAAAAATGGGTGAAGTGGTCGCTGCTGCCGGTAATAGCGGCGGCAATGAGCATTCGGGTTTATACTTTGAGATGAGACATCAAGGGCGGGCGATTGATCCGCTAGTTTGGATAAACAGGTGAAACATGAGTAGCAAATTAAAAAATCTCGGCTTAATCGGTTTGGGCCTCATAGCAGGTATCGCAGGCTCCATGCAATTTGATGCTCTGGCACAGAAAAATGCCAGTTCACCCTTGCCCATAGAGGAATTGCGACAATTAGCTGATGTATTTGGCTTAATCAAGACGGATTATGTAGAGCCAGTCGAAGATAAAAAGCTACTTACCGAAGCCATTTCAGGCATGGTCGCTTCCCTCGACCCACATTCTGCTTATCTTGATAAAAAAGCATTTAAAGAGCTGCGCGAAAGCACACAGGGTAAATTCGTAGGCTTGGGCATAGAAGTCGGTATGGAAGACGGCTATGTAAAAGTGATCGCTCCGATTGAAGACTCACCTGCTTATAAAGCAGGATTGAAACCCGGCGATTTAATCACCCGCTTGGACAGCACACCTGTTAAAGGCATGACCTTAGATGACGCTGTTAAGCGTATGCGCGGTGAACCCAACACAAAAATCACTCTCACTGTCGCGCGGAAAGATGAAGATAAGCCGCTCTTAATCACCATCACACGTCAAGAAATTCGTGTACAGAGTGTGAAATCTAAGATTGTGGAACCAGGTTATGGTTGGGTTCGTGTGTCACAGTTCCAAGAACCTACTGTAGAAGACATGGCGAAAAAAATCAGCGCCCTGTATGCACAAGATCCGAACATGAAGGGTTTGATTCTTGACCTACGTAATGATCCAGGTGGCGTATTACCCGGCGCGATCGGTGTTTCTGCGGCCTTCTTACCGAAAGATGTACCTGTGGTTTCTACCAATGGTCAAATTGCAGATTCCAAAGCGACTTATCTTGCTCGCCGAGATTTTTATGCCACTCGTGCCAATAACGATCCTTTAGCAAGACTGCCTGAAGCAGTAAAAAAAGTGAAGATGGTGGTATTAGTCAATTCAGGCTCTGCCTCTGCTTCAGAAATCGTGGCAGGTGCGTTGCAAGACTATAAGCGTGCAACCGTCATGGGCACACAAACCTTTGGTAAAGGTTCTGTGCAAACCATACGTCAGATCTCTGCTGACACGGCCGTTAAACTCACCACTGCCCGTTATTACACGCCGAATGGACGTTCAATTCAGGCACGCGGTATTGTTCCTGACTTAATCGTTGATGAATATGCAGATGGCGATGGCATGAACAGCATGCGCTTACGTGAAGCGGATTTGTCTAAGCATTTGTCGAATGACAAAGACAAAGAAGCGAATACATCCAATGTCGTTGATGAGTTAGAAGAGCAAAAACGTTTATCTGCTTTAGAGAAAAAACGTAAGCCACTAGAATTTGGTAGCAAAGATGATTTTCAGTTAGCACAAGCCTTGAATCATCTTAAAGGTCAACCAGTGCAATTATCTAAGTCAGCAAAAATAGAGAATAAGAAAGAAACAACGATCAATAGCCCAGAAGCTAACGATAAGAAATAAAGCTAGCTCACTACATTGGATCTGACTGATTGTCAGATCCAATGCGAAGTAGCTAAACGATGTATTCATCCCCTCGCTGTATCTTACGCTGTGTTTGCGTTATCAACTAAGCAGACTGACACCATCTCTCTTTGCTCATGAATGACCAACAACTACTCCGTTATTCACGTCATATTCTGTTAGACGAGATAGGCATAGAAGGCCAAGAAAAATTACTCGCTGCACATGCTGTGATTATTGGTGCAGGTGGATTGGGATCACCAGTAGCGCTGTATCTAGCTTCCGCTGGCGTAGGAAAAATAACCTTAGTAGATAACGATGAAGTTGATTTAACTAATCTGCAACGACAAATTTTACATAGCACCGCAAGCGTTGGTCAGCCTAAGGCAGAATCAGGCAAACAAACTTTGCATGGCATGAATCCCACCATCGAAGTAGTAGCACTGGTTGCACGTGCTGATGCAGAACAATTAAAAGTCTTAGCTAGCAGTGCTGATGTAGTACTTGATTGCACTGATAATTTTATAACGCGTCATGCAATTAATCAGGCCTGTGTTGCTGCAGGTGTGCCGTTGGTTTCAGGCGCTGCTATACGTATGGATGGTCAGGTTGCTGTATTTGATTCTAGACAATCCGAGGCGCCATGCTATGCCTGCATATTTCCACCTGATCAGCAATTCGAAGAAGTGCAATGCTCAGTCATGGGTGTGTTTGCGCCCTTGGTGGGGATTATAGGAACGATACAAGCAGCAGAAGCTTTAAAATTAATAATGGGTGTGGGGTCATCGCTGTCACAGCGTTTACTGATGCTGGATGCGCGCAACATGGAATGGACTAGTATTCACACTACACACAATCCACAATGCTCTGTGTGCAGCTAAAAATTTATCGTTAACCTAGTAAGAGTGCGATTTGTTCTGCAGCGCCATCCGTAGGTCGTTGTTGAAAATTACTTTTCACAAAACGCAACCAACGTCCCATCACAAAACACATCATCAAACTTGCACGTGAACTGGCTTCTGTCTCACGCACAATGGCTTGAGTGGCTGCTAGCTTCCAAGTTTGACGCAGCGACATTTCTACTTTGTCAAAAAACTGATTCATACGTTGTTGTAAACGCTCATCTTCATTGACTAAGGCATCGCCAATTAAAACCCTTGTCATGCCCGGATTTTCTTCAGAAAAATCTAACAACATTCTAACGATGGTTCGCGCTTGTAATAAACCGCTCTCTTGTTTTTGATTGATTTGATTAATCAAACTCAAAATAGACGATTCTATGAAATCAATTAAGCCTTCATACATTTGTGCTTTACTTGCAAAATGACGATATAACGCTGCCTCAGAAACATCGAGTCGCGCAGCAAGTGCTGCTGTCGTGATTTTTTCTGCTTTAGGATTTTCCAGCATTCCAGCCAAAGTTTGCAGAATCTGTAACTTGCGCTCACCAGGTTTCGTCATGGGTAACTATGTTATTCAAATATATAGCATCTAAGATAGATTAACTGCTCAAGTCTAGGAGCGTAATCGATGTAGTTGTTTAGGCAATTGACTCAGCGAATTCACTTTTACATCCACATACGCAGGGATTGCACTGTGATGACCTAAATAACGTGTGCACCATACTGTCTGCATGCCCAAAGATTTCGCTGTTTTTAAATTTTGTACTGTATCTTCTATTAACACGCAGTCTTGTGCATGCCATCCATTTTTTGCCAATAATTTCCGCAATAAGAGTCGCGAAGGTTTTGGCCTTAATTCTCTGTGCACCCACATCGATTCTATAGATAAATGTGAACTGAAATGTTTTTGCAAACGTAAGTGCTGCATGACTGCTTGTGAATAAGCGGCTGGTGCATTCGTCAGTAATATTTTTTTGCCCTGAATACGGTCTAATATATTGGCCACACCGCGCTCAGATCGAATCATGCTTGCGAGATCAGTGAACTGATGCGCTTCTTGTAAAAAGTCAGCAGACTTCACTGCATGATGACGCATCATGCCTAACAAGGTAGCACCATAGCGCTGCCAATAAGCTACTCTAACATCATCGACTGCTTGCGCATGAGCTGGTTTATTTTCTGCTTCTAATACGCGCGCTATCAGCGCATTCATATTCAGATTGATAGCAGGGAAAATAGCAAACGACGCATCATGCAGGGTATTGTCTAAATCAAATAGCCAGATCAGCGGTCGATCTGAACGCGATCTACTTATATGCATAAAATTAATTGATATTTAATGCGAACGTATCATGGTACCGAAGGCCTGCTCGGTCAGCACTTCGAGTAATAATGAATGCTCAATCCGTCCATCTATGATGTGTACCGTATTCACACCTGATTTAGCAGCATCTAATGCAGAAGAAATCTTGGGTAACATACCACCTGAGATGGTACCGTCTTCAAACATCTCATCAATTTCACGTGCAGATAAATCTGTGAGTAGCGTTCCTTTTTTATCCAACACACCCGGTATGTTGGTCATCATGATTAATTTTTCAGCACGCAAAATTTCTGCAATCTTACCTGCGACTAAATCTGCATTAATGTTGTAAGCCTGTCCGTCATCCCCAAAACCTATAGGGGAGATAATAGGAATGAAGGCATCGTCTTGTAATGCTTTCACGACTGCGGGGTTAATTGCTTCAATCTCTCCAACATAACCTATATCGAGAAATTCACCAGGATTGGTTTTATCTGGCATTTGCATTTTGCGGGCTCGAATTAAGCCACCATCTTTACCGGTTAAACCTACTGCTTGACCACCGTAGTGATTAATCAACATCACGATATCTTGTTGTACTTCACCGCCTAGCACCCATTCCACGACTTCCATGGTTTCTTCATCGGTAATACGCATACCTTGTATGAAGCTGCCTTCTTTACCAATTTTTTTCAATGCACTATCAATTTGTGGTCCACCGCCATGTACCACCACTGGATTCATTCCAACTAGTTTGAGCAAGATGACATCGCGTGCGAAACCATGCTTAAGTCGCTCTTCCGTCATGGCATTGCCGCCGTATTTCACGACTATGGTTTTGCCATGAAATTTACGTATGTAGGGTAGGGCTTCAGCCAATATTTCAGCTTTGATTTGAGGTGGGATAGAAGCGTGAGGCAAATCAGTCATGAGCGATCCGAAAAAATTCTTAAGGTTGTGGCGATACAAGCTGCATGGCACTACTAACTACACAAATACAAACCGGATTTTACAGTGAAATTAGCTACAAACTAGCCATTACCACAGGCAGCCTAAACATTAAGGCTGGCATTCGCTAATTTCTATTCCGGCGAATTCAGTCAACATGGTCTCTAATTGCGGTCTCGCCTTAGTCGGCAAACCACGTAATTGATAAGCGGTACGGGTTACCGTCATCGTATAGTTTTCAATCCGCGCATCTGTAGCACCAACTCTATGCGCATGCTCTAACTGTAATTGTGCAAGCTCTAATTTTCTGAACACGCCAAGTGAAATACCACCGCGACGTGCTGATTGATCTTGAATAAAGTGTAAGTCTGCAAAACCAAATTTACGTAATTCATCTATCCGCTTTTGTGTTGCGGTTTGTCCTTTTTTTAAAGGCGGCAGAAAAACCATGAAGGTTCCTTCTTCACTTACCATGATTTTTTTTGGCAAATCTTTTAGCTCTAGTCTGGCTAATCGATTTTCAAAAGCTGCAGTACTTTGCTTATTAAAGGTACCTACTTGCAGACAGTTTATGCTGGGGCTATTTTTTTCAGCTACAAGTAGTGCAGATTGTGCTGCTTGTTCTTGTTCAGTTAAAACGCGAATGCGTTCAGAATTTAATTGCTGTTTTAAGCGCGCTGGTTCGCGCTCATCATGATTCCAAGGTGTTAGCCCAAGTAAATACAAGATCAGCACAATCAGATTGGCTATCAACAAAATAAGGAAAAATAGTCTGCTCATACTGCAAGCTCCGTTAAGTAACTGGCTGCCAAACCAATTAATACTAAATTTTCTATCTGCTGACAGGGGCGGGGCATATACGGAGCAATGTATTGTGCCGCACCACCAGAAAAAATACACAGCACTTCAGTATGTTGCAGATGTTCAAGTGCACGCATTACTGCGCCAATTTGTGCATTAATGCATCCACTGATAATGGCATCTTGGGTATTGTCTGCAAACACGGCTTTAAAATTCACATGACTAACTTCAGGTAAGCGCGCGGTATTAAGTGCAAGTGATTGCGCCATTGTACCTAGGCCGGGCAATATCATGCCGCCATTAAAATTGCCCTCTGCATCAATCGCATCAATAGTAGTAGCGGTTCCACAAGTCACGACTAACACTGGTGTAGTGGGAAATAAATAATGTGCTGCAATGAGTGAAGCGAATCGATCGGATCCTAGTTGTTGTGGATTGCGATAATGATTTTGTATCCCACCGTACTGTGCTTGTGAATGTAATACATGCATCTGCGATGGATGAATACCGGCAGCGTTGATTTGCTCAGTTAGACTCAAGAGCATAGCCTCACCTGCTACATTTGATATGAACCAGTGTGTTATTTTTTTATTTGTCCACTGATGAGCAAGCATACCAACATCATGATGTGACACTGATTGAAATTCCAACCAATCTCCAGGCTTATGATCTAACGCCCATATCGCCCATTTAATTTTTGTATTGCCGGCATCAATCAGTAGCAACATGATTACTCTCTACTTAAGCAAGTCTTAGTGATACATCACCAACAGCAATCGCTGTGAATTGTGTCGGCGTTGTAAGTGATTGCAATAATAAGCGACCGTCTGCATCAATTCCGCTTGCTAGTCCTTCGTGTAAGAGTCGTCCTTGCTCTGTGATGCTCACCACTTGATTGGCATAAGCATGATATTGCTGCCACGGTGCGATAAAGTTTTTTAATCCATGCTGTTGGAATTCTTGTAAAGCTTGTATCAGACCGTCGACTAATTGCGCACACAATTTATTTCTATCCATGGGCTGCGCGATAGGTTGCGCGTTAGTTTGCATTGAGAGTGCTGCGATGTCATGCCCTACGCTTGCGCATAAATTTTCACTTAGTTGTGTGTTCAAGCCTATACCAATAATAGCCCACACCGCATCTTGTTGACTGCGCATAGGCACACTCTCGATCAACACACCACCTAACTTGAGTCCGTCTTTTAATAGATCATTCGGCCATTTCAATTGCACTGGAAAGCCTTGTTGTGTCAGCGTCTGCGCCAGTGACACACCAACAGCCAGTGACAGACCAGCAAGGCTACTTAATGTGCCCTGAAATTGCCAAGCCAATGAAAAACATAAACTAGAACCCGACTCTGCTTGCCAAGATCGTCCCGCCCGACCTCGACCAGCCGTTTGATTTTCAGCGACCAGCAATCGTGGGCCGGATAAATGCGCTAGGTTGGCGCGCAAATCCGCATTGGTCGAGCCCGTACTCTGCACAACCTCAATCTCCAACCCCAAGCTGGAGGCTTGCGAGTGGCGCAAAATATCAGCGGCATTGAGTGAGAAATTCATGGGCTGCATTGTATCGGTATGCCTTGCAGCATGGGAAACATCAGTTAGATACGGGAAGTAGGCATTTTTTGAAAGTCGAGGCGGCACTCTGCAGGAAAAACTCCCGTAAACTGCGAACTATGTCGGATTCTGCTATTTCAACCCCTAAGCTTCCCGTATCCCACCTTGCAAACGCTGGTAAAGCCTCAGTTTTTGCGCGGATTGCCCTGATTATGATTGCCCTGTTGGTGATCTACGCCAGTTGGTATCCGCTGTCAGGTTGGCGCGATAATGGCATGGGACCTTGGGCGTATTTGAGCGATGCCATGCCACGTTACTGGACTTGGTTTGACCTCATCGTCAATATTTTGGGCTATATCCCTTTAGGTGCTTTATCTGTGTTGGCGCTCTATCCTTTTTTAAAAGGAGTTAAAGCGATTTTGCTGACCACCTGTGCTGGGATTGCGCTGGCCATGTTAATGGAAGCAGGTCAAACTTATCTCCCAACTAGAGTGCCTAGCAATCTTGATTTGCTCACTAATACACTGGGTGTATTTTTAGGTAGCCTGTGCGGTGAATTCCTACGTACACAATTACTCGAACAAAGTCGTTTACGCTCGATACGACAAGCATGGTTTTCAGATCAAGCTAGTAGTGGATTAATTGTGATCAGCCTGTGGCCTTTGGCGCAAATATACCCTCAAGGTTATTTATTTGGACATGGTCAGGTACTGCCTATTATTTCAGGTTGGCTCTCTAGTGCAGTGGGTACACCGATAGAATTAAGTCAGTTATTTTGGAATGAATACAGCGTCACGGTAGAACAATATTTAATGGCAGAAGTGATTATCACAGCCTGCTGTATGACGGGTGCAGTACTAACTCTATTAAGTCAAGTGCGCACTACCGCCCCTAAATATGTATTAGCGATCGGTTTGATACTAACTGCTATTTTTGTTAAAGCGATGGCGAATGCGATTTTATTTACACCAGTAAATGCTTTAAGCTGGCTTACACCTAGCGCTGCTGGAGGCTTATTAATAGGCGCTATCATGTTGAGTGGCCTCTCTATGGCGCCACCTATTGCACAACGCAGAGTAGCAATTCTTGCCATTCTTATTTCACTTTGTGTTGTCAATCTTGCGCCTGCTAATCCTTATTTCCAATCAACTTTGCAAGATTGGGCGCAAGGTCGATTTTTAAATTTTAATGGTGCTGCACAATTTCTTTCTTTAATCTGGCCAGGCTTAGCAATCTGGTTTCTTAGTCATAAAATTCATCAAACAAATTAAATTCTGCTGAATGTAATTATTCTTCACATAAGATAATTCATATTCAGCGTGCATGGAGTAAAAATGAAAGATCAAGCTTATTTTCAGCATCATGTTTTTTTCTGCATTAATGAACGCAATGATGGCCGCGCTTGCTGTGCCGATCGTAATGCACAGGCTTTACAAGAATATGCAAAAAAACGTTTAAAAACATTGAATATGAATGGGCCAGGCAAAATCAGAATCAACAAAGCGGGCTGTCTTGATCGTTGCGAAGAAGGTCCGGTACTCGTAGTCTATCCAGAAGGAATTTGGTACACCTATATCGATCAAGAAGATATTGATGAAATTGTTGACTCTCATCTGATGGCCGGCAAACCGGTAGAACGATTAAAAATCTAAAGACTACTAAGCTTTACTATTTGAATTTTTATGAACGCACAAACGCAAGATTTTTTTATTACTGGTGAAGTAGGGCAGCTTGAATGTAAGTTAGATTTACCATCCGATAGCACGCCACGTGGCATAGCTTTACTTGCGCATCCCCACCCTTTATATGGTGGCACGATGGATAACAAAGTCATACAAACATTAGCCCGCGCTTTCACTGCATTAGGCTATGTCAGTGTGCGCATGAATTTTCGTGGTGTTGGCGCTTCTGCAGGCGAGCATGATGCAGGTGTTGGTGAAACCAATGACATGGCACTTTTGCACACCCATATGTCGCAGCAGTATCCTCACTTACCAGTAGCACTTGCTGGTTTTTCATTTGGTACTTTCGTACAAGCGCAATTGCAACAGCGACTAATTGCACTTCACACTCCCGCAGAACGCTTAGCGCTAATAGGAACCGCTGCTGGCAAATGGCAACTGCCTGAGGTAGCGGCAGATACCATCTTAATCCATGGGGAGGAAGACGATACGATTCCATTAAGTGATGTATTGAATTGGGCGCGACCGCAAGACATTCCTGTGATAGTGATTCCAGGTGCCGATCATTTTTTTCATCGCAAGCTACATCACATTAAACAACTCATCATTCAGTTGTGGCACAGATAAGTATCTTCACTATGCAAAATCTCTGGTCTAGATTATCTGTGCTATGTAAAGACATGATGTTATTTGCTTACCCTGCTACGCAGTTTATAAAGATTCGGGTTGCATTTTGCCTAGCGCTACTCATGCTGATAGCTGCACCTGCTCAAGCACTCACAACACCCTCTATTGCAGCACGCTCTTGGATTTTATTTGACGTCACTAGTCATCAAACTCTCGCTTCGCGAGAACCAAATTTACGCATAGAGCCTGCCTCACTGACTAAGCTTATGACAGCCTACTTGGTGTTTGAAGCAATTAAAGAAGGCAAGCTCAGTTTTAGTCAAGAAATTAAAGTTACGCCTAGTGTTTGGAAATTGCATCCTGAAGCAGCAAAAATGTTTATTGATCCTGCGCTGCCTGTGACCGTAGAAAATTTATTATCTGGTTTACTAGTGCAATCCGCCAATGATGCTGCTATCGCATTAGCAGAAGCTGTGGATAAAAATGAAACGGTTTTTGTTGAGCGCATGAATCGCACAGCAGCGCGTTTAGGACTGACTGCTACGCATTTCGTTAACTCACATGGACAAACTGATTCTCAGCATTATTCTACGGCACGTGATTTATCTGTATTAGCACTACAAGTCTTTAATGAATTTCCCGAGCACTATAAAATTTTCTCAGCCAAGCATTTTAGCTATAACAAAATTAGCCAATCCAATAGAAATCGCTTACTCTGGTTAGATACGACTGTTGATGGTATTAAAACTGGTCAAACAAATACTGCTGGCTATTCTTTAATTGCTTCTGCTGTCAGACCGAATGGAATTACGAATCGTCGCTTGTTGTCTGTTGTGATAGGCGCTGATTCAGATTTAGCGAGAACGCAAGAAAGTCAAAAATTATTGAATTGGGGATTTCTACAATTTGATACCGTTAAGCTCTATACCAAAAATCAGGCCATCGTTAATCCACCGGTCTGGAAGGGCTCACAAGCGACCGTGCCATTAGGATTTAATTATGATGTGTATGTTTCGCTACCACGTGGGATGCTATCTAAGGTTAAGCCTGTTATTGAGCGACCTGATCCTTTGATTGCGCCGATTACGCAATATGCTAATGTGGCCACACTTAAAGTTATGGGTGATGGCAAAGTCCTCGTAGAATTGCCTTTACAAGCTTTAGAACAAGTGAATTCTGCTAGCTTATTTGGTCGTGCTATGGATTCTCTACGACTGTTTTTTCAATCAAAGCACTAAGCACCTTTTTTCTTTTTATGATGCAAGAACAAGAAAGTCTCATTACTTATCCTACTGATTTTCCTATGAAGATTATGGGACTCATGCAGGATAATTTTGCTTCTACTATCGTCGAGCTAGTGCAATATCATGATCCTGATTTTCATGCTGGAAAAATGGAATTACGCCCATCTTCAAAAGGCACATATCTTTCTTTGACTGTCACAGTACGTGCTACGAGTCGCGAACAATTAGATAATTTATATCGCGCACTTTCTTCCCATCCCATGGTGAAGTATGTACTGTAAATCGAATACTTAATCTATGTCGACTGTGACACTCTTAGATCGCGGTATTGAATCTTATGCAGTCACATATGCTGCTATGCGTGAATTTACTGATCAAAGAAATTCTGCTACGCCTGATGCACTCTGGATGGTTCAACATCCCTCTGTTTTTACTTTAGGCTTGGCAGCTGATCCTAGCCACATATTACAGTCTCATCAAATTCCAGTTGTGCAAACCGATCGTGGCGGAGAAGTGACTTATCATGCAGAGGGTCAGGCAATTCTCTATTTACTATTTGATTTACGGCGTAAAGATAAAAAAAATCTTTTGCCGCGAGAATTTGTAAATGCTATCGAGCAAGCTGTGATCGACACCTTAGCAGCGTATAATTTATCAACTGAACGACATGCAGGCGCGCCCGGTATTTATATGGCTGATGGAAAACATAAAGGCGCAAAAATTGCAGCTTTAGGTTTAAAAATTCGCGGTAATGGTTGTACTTATCATGGGGTCGCACTGAATGTCGCTATGGATTTGACACCGTTTACTTGGATAAATCCCTGTGGCTATGAGGGATTAGCTACGGTTGATATGCAAACACTAGGTGTGCATGCAGCTCTAGCTGAGGTACAACAAAAACTCGCCACATCATTGATACAACATTTACAAGGATAGACGCTTATTTTTTCTTGGCGCCTAGATAGCCGTATGCAAAAAAATACTCCCATTCATGCATCAGAGTCTACAACTTATGATGCCAATGCCAAGCAAAAAGGTGCGGGCAAAACTTCACGCATACCTATTAAAATTATTCCAGCTGAAAAGCTAGCTAAGCCAGATTGGATACGTGTTAAAGCTGCTTCACCCACAACACGTTTTTATGAAATCAAAGATATCCTACGTGCAAATAAATTAGTGACGGTATGTGAGGAAGCTTCTTGTCCAAATATTGGTGAGTGTTTTGGTAAGGGCACTGCAACATTTATGATCATGGGTGATAAATGCACTCGTCGCTGCCCTTTTTGTGATGTCGGTCACGGACGCCCCGATCCTCTCGACGTAAACGAACCAGAAAACCTTGCAAAAACTATCGCAGCATTGAAGTTAAGTTATGTCGTGATCACCTCAGTTGATCGCGATGATTTGCGTGATGGTGGAGCAGCGCATTTTGTAGAATGCATACAGCGAGTTCGCGCCTTATCTCCTACAACACAAATTGAAATTCTTACTCCTGATTTTCGAGGACGTATGGATAGGGCCTTAGAAATATTGAAACTAGCGCCACCTGATGTGATGAATCATAATTTAGAAACCGTACCTAGACTGTATCTAGAAGCACGCCCTGGTTCTGATTATGCTTATTCACTGAATTTATTAAAACGCTTCAAAGAACTTCATCCGAATACACCAACTAAATCCGGCATCATGGTGGGATTAGGTGAAACAGATGAAGAGATTTTGCAAGTCATGCATGACTTACGCGCGCATCAAGTTGATATGCTGACTATTGGTCAGTATTTAATGCCTAGCGGCGATCACATACCTGTTAGACGCTATGTTCATCCTGATACTTTCAAGATGTTTGAAGAAGAAGCTTATAAGATGGGATTTCAGCATGCAGCGGTTGGTGCTATGGTACGGAGTTCTTATCATGCTGATGTACAAGCGCACAATGCAGGACTAATCCAAAGATAGTTAGATTCGCTTTCTGTAATGATCAAGCTGCTAACGTATCTTCTAGCAGTTTATGTAATTCAGAGAATTCTGGTATGCCAGTAAAGCGCTTGATTATCTGACCTTGTTTGTCGATTAAAAAAGTAGTCGGCGTGAGCGTTACTTCTCCAAAAGCAGTCGCTACTTTTCCATCTACATCTACAGCAACTTTAAATGGTAGTGCATGCTCTTGCGCATAACGCTGCACTTGTTGTGCTGGATCGTAATGCATTGCCACAGCAACTAACTCTACACCACTAGCTTTAAATTTATTATAGGTAGTTATTAATTGTGGCATTTCTTCTTTACACGGCCCACAACTAGTTGCCCAAAAATTTATCAGCACAACTTTACCCTGTAATGACGCAGTACTGATTTCTTCTCCACCAATTGTTTTGAATGTAACTACAGGAGCAGCTTCTTTCTTTCCAAGCCAATTCAAAGCACCATATAACACTATGCCTAATACTGCCAACAAAAACATAATTTGAATCAGACTCAAACCTTTTGCATAGCGCGTTCTGTCTTTTTGATTTTGTTCTTGTTCTATTTTATTTTCATTATCGTTCATAAACAAACTCATTCTTTGTGATGTAAAAGTTCAACCAAATACCTATATGGAAAAGAAAAAATTTTTCTTACTTCTTTTCTGGTGCTGGTTTTTTCTGCATTTCTTGTAGTTCATCTTCGCCTATGTATTCAAATAATTTCACAACTTTTCGAATACCGCCTCCAGTACGACTTGCTACTTCCGCATAAATTTTTGATTCACGCTGGGTGACTCGACCCATTAAATACACTACGCTGCGATCTGTATGTATTTTTATAGCATTCACATAAATATCTTTGGTATCAATGATAGATGCCTGCACTTTAGCTGTAATCGACAAATCATTTGAGCGCGCACCAAAGCTAGATAAAGGCGCGACGACTATTTCATTTGTAATAGGCAAAATGACACCAGATAGTGTACTAATTTCTTTTTCTACATCTTGTTTCATTTTTTCATCTTTCACTTCACCCGTCAGTAAGACTTTACGGTTGAAGCTCACTACCGAAACACGACCTAAATCTGTCACGACTTTTTCGATCCGGCCTGAACCTTTGAGCACGATAGATGCGTCTTCCGCTTGCGCGCCTATACTACGGCGATCGGTTGCGGCCAAGGTACCCATTACTGCGCCACCAACAATCACCGCCACACATCCTTGCAAGCTCAATGCTAGCGTCGCTATTATGGCAACTATGGCGATTGGTTTACCAAGTATGTTAGAAAATTTCATTCGAGATCCCCTCCAAAAAGTGCGACATCAATACCATCACAAAGACAATGTATAACTAATAAATGCATTTCTTGTATGCGTGCTACCCGATCATGTGGCACACAAATATGCACATCGGTATCCGTTATTAATTGCGCTAATACACCGCCATCGCCACCTGTCAGTGCAATGATGTGCATTTCTCGCTCTAAGGCAGCCTGAGCTGCTTCAACCACATTACTCGCATTTCCTGAGCTAGAAATCGCTAGCAAAATATCACCAGGTTGGCCAAAGGCTTGTACCTGTTTAGAAAAAATAGACTGAAATCCAAAATCATTGCCCACCCCGCTCAATGTTGAGCTATCTGTGGTTAAGGCCATGGCCGGTAGCGGCAGGCGCTCACGTTCAAAACGACCTATTAGTTTTGAAGCAAAACGCTGGCAATCTGCCGCCGAGCCACCATTGCCACAAGCAAGAATACGGTTGCCATTTGATAAAGCTGTAAACATCATTGTGACTGCTTGCGAAACTGGTTCGCATAGCAATGCTTGAGCTTGGCTGATGAGTTCGGCACTTTCCCGAAAGTGCTCTATGATGCGCTGACTATTCATTCTGACCGAGATTATAAATCTTATGCTGTTCTAGTAGACTGAAAAATTTCAACTACCTGACGCGGCTAGAGTGCGTTTATTTCAGCGCGCTCATCCTATTTATTCACAGCCAAATTACCGGCTGATGAAGTTCTTTATCCATTCCATTTCTAGGCCATTTATCGCCAATAAATCGAAGCGGCAAGCAGGCAGCGTGGAAAATCTTTGTAGATAGAGTTGCGCTGTATTCCAGAGTTTATCCTGCTTAGCCAAACTAATACTAGCTACAGCGCCTCCGAAATGCGGATTTGAGCGTTGTCGTACTTCGATAAATACCAACGTCTGCTGCTGCCACATGATGAGATCAATTTCTCCCAATCGTGTTGAAAAATTACGTTCTACTAGCCGTAGTCCTTGCTGCTCTAAATAGATTAGTGCGGCGTTCTCAGCAGCCTGTCCTTTTTGGGTGCTACTGATACTGGTCTTTCTGACAGTGTTCATGGTTCACCTTGCAGAGGCTGGCATTCTGTACAATCAAATATCTCACTATCCATATTCCATCACCCCATGAATCAGTCCCTCAATTTTTCTTTGATGGCGAGCGTGAGCAAATTAGCTGACGAGCTCGAGCTACAACAATTTCCGCAGTCGGCACTGTATGTAATTGCTACTCCTATCGGAAATATTTCTGATATCAGTTTGCGCGCACTCAAAGTGTTAAGCATGGTAGAGGAGATTGCTTGTGAAGATACGCGCAATACCTCACAACTTCTCACCCGCTATGGCATTTCTAAAAAATGTTTCGCCGCTCATCAACATAATGAGCGCAGCGTTGCTGAAAAAATTGTGCAACAACTACGGGATGGGTCACGCATTGCATTAGTTTCCGATGCAGGTACGCCTGGCATATCAGATCCCGGAGCACATATTGTGGATGCGGTATTAGAAGCTGGCTTACAAGTCATTCCACTTCCTGGCGCATCTGCTGCCATTGCTGCGCTTTCTTGTAGCGGATTTATATCTGATGATTTTTATTTTGTAGGTTTTTTACCTAATAAAAATAAGCAAAGAGAAACCGAACTAGGCAAACTTATTTCTATTCAAGCGACCTTAGTTTTTTATGAGGCACCACATCGCATCATGGAAACGATAGGCTCTTTAGTATCGGTATTTGGGCCAGATAGAAAAATTTTGATTGCTAGAGAAATTAGTAAATTATTTGAACAAATTCATCGTGGCTCACTAGGTTCAGCTTTAACTTGGTTGCAAGAAGATGAAAACAGACAGCGCGGAGAATTTGTATTACTGATTGAAGGTGCATCGCGCACCAATGCTGACGAAGATAGTGAGGCTGAACGAATTTTAAGTATCTTGCTAGAAGAATGTTCAGTCAGTCAGGCTGCCGCCCTTACTGCTCGCATCACAGGCAAAAAAAAGAATGCGCTCTATGAATTAGCACTGGCCATACAAAAAAAATCTAGAGATTAAAACAGCGTGGTCAAAAAAAGTTTACAGCTTAATTTTTTATCTTTGTACTATGCTTGTATTTATTTGTGCGGAATTTTGTAATTGACGCGCTGCTTTAGTGGCTTCTTCACGCGATGTAAATGGGCCGCTATGTAATCTATATAAGCCCTGATTTTGTATTACCGATGGCAAAGGCAACTCTGCAGGCCAAGTAGACTTTAATCCTTCTAGTGCTGCTTGTGCATTTTGCGCTTGCGCATAAGCACCCAACTGCAAATAAAATCCTGATCCTTCTTGTCCAACTTTTGTTGTATTGACATTTGCACTCAAACGCGAAATCGCATCATCTTCTGTTAGGCTATTCGTTGCCTGCTGCGCTCCATCTTGTGCTGTCATGCGCGTTATTTCATCTGGCAATAATCTTTCTACTTGTAGCTCTGCACTACCATCATTCACATAGCCTAGCTTATACGCAGCTGTATAGGAGAGATCAATAATGCGTGAGGCAAGAAACGGCCCTCTATCATTCACACGCACAATAACTTGCTTACCATTCTTTATATTTGTCACACGCGCATAACTGGGTAAAGGCAAAGTAGGGTGTGCTGCTGTCATTTTATACATGTCATAAATTTCACCTGAAGCAGTTCGCTGTCCATGAAATTTTTTACCATACCAACTACCTACACCACGTTGTATGAAGGGACGATAATCTGTGATTGGTGTATAAGTTTTATCGAATACGGTATAAGGCTTGCTTGGGCCTTTTGCAAAAGGCTCAATCTTCGGAATCGCATCCGGCACATTCATCAAACCTTCTGGTATCTGATCGCCTGGACCATCATCTTGATAGTAAGCGCCACGACCTTTTGTTGTAGGTGCTTGCTGTGTGCTTGCAGTAGCTGGAGTTGGCTTTGATGCTGTTGTTACTTCAGGTGATGTTTTTTTATTTTCACGTACGCTTAAATCTACCGTAGTACAAGCAGAAAGCAATAACATTAGCATTACCACACTGGCTGGAATTATTTTTCTGCTAGTGGTGTTGGTTATCATACTGTTCATCCCGAATATGCTGCGTAATTTTCGTATGGCGCTAGGTTTGTACTAACTTACGATTACGTTGAATACTCATTAATATGCCCATACAAATACTCAAGGTCGCAAATGCAGTGCCACCATAACTCATAAAGGGTAGCGGTACGCCCACCACTGGAAGTATTCCACTCACCATACCCATGTTGACAAACGCATAGGTGAAGATAGAGAGAGTTAGTGATCCTGCGAGCAGTCGTGAAAATAATGTGGGAGCATTCGCCGCAATAATGAGGCCTCGGCCTATTAACAATAAATACAATACAAGTAAAACACCATTACCTAACAAGCCAAACTCTTCTGAAAATACAGCAAAAATAAAGTCAGTTGTGCGTTCGGGTATAAATTCTAAATGTGACTGAGTTCCATTCATCCAGCCTTTACCAATTAAGCCACCTGAACCAATTGCAATCGTGGATTGAATAATGTGAAAGCCTTTACCCAAAGGGTCAGAGGAAGGATCGAGTAAAGTCATCACGCGATTGCGTTGATAGTCATGTAATAAACCCCAAACCAAAGGCAAACTTGCTAAACCAGCTATTCCCAATCCTATGATGAGTCGCCACGACAAACCTGCAAGAAATAAAACAAAGAATCCCGAAGAAATCACTAAGATTGCTGTTCCTAAGTCAGGTTGACGCAAAATTAATCCCACTGGTATCGCTAACAAGACACCTGCAAAAGCAAAATCAGTCCATCGAATCATGGTTTCGCGTTTTTGGAAAAACCAAGCCAAGGTCAGTGGAATAGCCAACTTCATGATTTCTGATGGTTGAATAATGATGCCTACATTAATCCAGCGACGTGCACCGTTTTTTACTAAACCAAACACTGCTACACCCACCAACAATGCAACGCCAACTAAATAAATAGGCATTGCAAGGCGCATTAAATTTTGTGGAGGGATTTTTGCAGCTATCCACATCAAAATAAGGCCAGCCATAATATTGCGTAGATGTCCTTCGAAACGACCAGGGAAATTATAAGCAGCCGATGAAACTGCGAGACAACCCAAGAGCAAAATCAAACCTAAGATAATCGCTAAGGAACGATCAAAAATAAAAAAATGTCGTTTTATAATTTCAACGAGTGTACTGAGTGGATTGTTAGAGAATGATCTCACTGAGCACTCCCTTTACTAGGACTCGTTGATGTTTTTGTAGTGTCTGGTTTTACTAATTCTGGCTTTGCTGCTTCTGGTTTGCTATTGCTAGTTTGCGCCGCATCATTCGCATTTGTAGGTTTTGTAGTTGCCTTAGGAATTACCGGCATAGGATCATTCGGTTTTTTTCCGAGTAAGTAATAATCCATCGCCAATCTTGCGATAGGTGCTGCAGCTGCCGCACCAAAGCCCGCATTTTCTACAATGATAGCCAATGCTATTTTTGGTTTGTCTGCCGGCGCAAAGGCTATATATAAAGAGTGATCGCGTAAACGTTCATTGATTTTACTTGCATCATATTTCACACTCTTGCTCATAGATGCTGCCTGTGCAGTACCCGTCTTACCACCCGAAACATATGGCGCATTCATAAAAGAACGTGCGGAAGTTCCTTCTTTTGTCACGCCTATCATGGCATTTTTAATGAAGTCTACATTTTCCTGTTTCAAAGGAATGCGAAAACTTTCTTTTGCAACAGTGAGCTTACGTGATTTATTAGTACCGTTCTCTATCATCTTCACCAAATGCGGTTTCATGACTATGCCATTATTCGTTAGCGTAGCAATTGCATGGGCAAGTTGTAACGGTGTGAATGAATTGTAACCTTGTCCAATACCGACTGAAATGGTTTCACCTGCATACCATTTTTGTTGATCAGGCTTTTTATAGGTCTTGCGCTTCCACTCCATAGAAGGCAGCACACCCGTTCTTTCATTTTCTAAATCTACGCCTGTCAAACGACCAAAGCCAAAAGGACTCATGAAGTCATGGATGGCATCTATACCTAAATCATTGGCTAAGTTGTAGTAATAGGTATTACATGATTGAACGATAGATTTATACATATCGACTCGACCATGACCACCTTCTTTATCATCGCGAAATTTATTATTACCAAACCAAAAATAGCCAGGATCGTTGATTGCCATTTCTGGTGTGCGCTTACCTGACTGCAGCGCTGCTAATGCCATATAAGGTTTGAAGGTTGAGCCCGCAGGATAAGTACCGATCAAAGGGCGATTCAAGAGTGGTTTATCTAATGATGTATTTAAATCATCCCAACTCTTCACATCAATACCTTCAACAAATAGATTAGGGTCAAAGGTTGGCATCGAGACATAAGCAAGAATATCGCCTGTTGCTGGCTCAATCGCAACTAAAGCACCACGACGTTCACCAAATGCTTGTTCTACGATTTTTTGTAATTCTATATCGACTGAGAGCCTAAGATTATTTCCAGGTGTAGGTGAAGTGCGCGACAAGGTACGTACTGCACGACCACCCGCGGATACTTCAATTTCATCGTAGCCTGTTATGCCATGCAATTCTTTTTCATAACTTTTTTCTAAACCTTCTTTGCCTATATATTCAGTGCCTCGATAGTTAGCAGCATCTTCACCCTCTTCTAATCTTTCTGCATCTTTTTTATTTACACGACCAATATAACCAATCATGTGTGATGCAGTTTGTCCTAAAGGATATTGTCTAAATAAACGCGCTTGTATATCGACACCAGGAAAGCGATAACCTTGCGCAGCAAAACGTGCTACTTCTTCGTCGGATAAACGGGTACGTATAGGTAAGCTTTCAAATGTTTTTGATTCTTCTGTAAGGCGCTTAAACCGCTTACGATCTTTAGGTTGAATATCGACTAACTTAGATAATTCATCAATCACGACTTCAAGCGGTCGATCTAATTTAGATGGCGTGATTTCTAAAGTGTAAGCAGAGAAGTTGCGTGCAAGAATAACACCATTGCGATCAACAATCAGTCCACGATTGGGAACTGCTGGCACAACTGAGATTCGATTGCTTTCTGCACGTTCTGCATATTCACTATGCCGTATACCTTGCAACCATAGAAAGCGCAACATCAGCAAACCAAAACAAACGAACACAACCAAACCGGCTACAGATAAACGTAGTCTGAATAATTGTAGTTCGCGTTCTGTATCTTTAATTTGCGTCATGCTGGTGATTTTGCTGAAGCAAAAAAATCAATTCGCAGAATAGCTTTGCCGCGGCTCATTAGATGGGACGTGTTTCATCGTGATCGATAGCACGTCGTTGTGGTGCTAATAACACCCAACACACCACAGGCCAAATCAGTGCAGCAACCAGGCTTTGTAAAAAATAACTCCAACCCGGCTCTTTAGAACTGACTGCGAGTTGTATCAATATCTGAATGATCTGCATCACTACCAACAGAGGAAGCACATGCAAAGCTTGCGTAGTTGGCTTAAACCATAAAACGCGACGATGTATCGTGATAGCGAAATAAGATAACAAGGTGTACGCCAAAGCGTTTTCACCTAACAGTGAAGCATTGTGTACATCCATCACCAATCCCATGATGAAGGCAACACCGATACCTACTTTACGTGGTTGATAAATACTCCAAAAGACCAGAGTCAACGCAACAAAGTCCGGCACCCAACCCCATGCACCCCAAGGCAAAATATTTAAAAACGAAGCGCCGATCAGACTCACCGCAATAAAAGTCGGACTAACAGGCAAAAGGATATTGTCTCTGTCCATCATCATCATGGTGTTTCTTTCTCCTTACGTAGGGCTTTTTGTTTTAGTTTGTCAATTTGAATGTCTTCTACTGGAGGAGGAAGAGGCGGCATGGCCTTTGCATCAGTGAGTAAAACTAACAATTGACGATTACGAGAAACGCCTGCTGTTGGCAAACATAAAATACGTGCAAATGAATCTGCTGTTTTGGTTTCAACTGATATGACGGTAGCAACGGCCAAACCTGCAGGATAGACACCATCTATACCCGAGGTCATCAGGACGTCACCTTTTTGAATGTCGGCATTCGATGCCATGAATCGTAATTCTAAAGAACCTGATTGACCACGGCCATAAGCCACACTACGCACGCCACTGCGCAACACCTGAACTGGTATTGCATGATCTTTATCTGTAAGCAGGGTGACTTCTGAAGTAAAAGGAAAAACACGCGTGACTTGTCCTACTACACCCAAGTCGTCAATCACAGGCTGACCTAACTCAATACCATTCCGTGCGCCTCTATCCATGACGAGCTTACGTGAAAATGGATCACGCGCATCATATAAAATTTCGCTCATCACAGACCGTGACTGCGTTTGTTCTGATGCCGCTAACAATTTACGCAGATGTGAATTCTCAGCTCTTAATTGCGCGCCTTCTTGTAATTGTTGGGCATTGCGAATTTGCTGATCTCGCATGCGACGATTTTCAGCATGCAGCGTATTGAGTGAAGAGAAATAATTGGTAACAGCAAAAAAGCCATCGCGCGGCATCATGGCAATGGCTTGTACAGGATAGAGCGCTACACCGACTGCTTGGCGCATTGTTCCTAATGCACCTAAACGCGAGTCGGCCATCAGAAGACCTATCGCTATAAAAGAAAACAACAACATTTTGACGCGAGCTGAAGCGCCTTGCTTAAAGAGTGGTGGTGGTGTGTATTCCATCAAATCACTTTAAGCAAATTAATTCAGAGTAAGCCGCGCAAGTCGGACGGCAAGACAATGCGGCGGCTAGGGGCATGTGATTTACGCTAGTTAACTTAGTCGTAAGAGAACAGCGAACCAAGCTTATCCATACGCTCTAACGCCATACCGGAACCACGCACTACGCAAGTCAGCGGATCTTCCGAAACCAGCACTGGCAATCCGGTCTCTTCCATCAAGAGCCTATCCAAGTCACGCAGTAAAGCGCCGCCGCCAGTCAGCATCATGCCTTTTTCAGCAATGTCAGCACCTAATTCAGGTGGGGTTTGCTCGAGCGCGTTTTTCACTGCAGAGACGATATTGTTGAGCGGATCAGTCAGTGCTTCTAGCACTTCATTGCTAGAAATCGTAAAGGAACGAGGAATACCTTCGGAAAGATTACGTCCTTTGACTTCCATTTCACGTACTTCGGTACCTGGGAAAGCTGAGCCAATTTGCTTTTTAATGCTTTCAGCAGTTTGCTCACCGATCAACATACCGTAGTTACGACGTATGTAATTGACAATAGCTTCGTCAAATTTATCGCCGCCTACACGGACAGAACCCTTATAAACCATACCGCCTAGGGAAATAATGCCCACTTCCGTAGTACCGCCGCCGATATCAACCACCATAGA
>JAIXOW010000110.1 GCA_027486615.1 Oxalobacteraceae bacterium
CAAAACGAGATAGAAATAAAAACCATGGATATTGACAGTGAGGAAAATACTTTATTACAAAAATGGAAAAAAGAAAAAGAAAGCTTGATTAATCCTTTCGCAGAATATTCTTGGTTTAACCAATCCTCCCTCGACACGGAGAAAGAAGAGGAAGCCATGCAATACGAGATGAAAATCTTTAAAGAAAACAGAGTTACTAAGGGTTGTAACCCCCTTGTCAAAACCGACAGAATAGAGGCTCAGCTCTCCAAAGAAGGGGATCCCATTCCAGGAACAACAAAAAAGCCAGAAAAGATGATCAAACAAACAATTGAAGCACATCGAAGATCAGATGAATATAGCAAGGAGCAAGCCCAAATTTTCAACAACATTCAAAAAACAAATGAAAAAAGAAAACAAAGAGGGTATAGGAACTATAACAGAATTCAAACAAATGTCATGGATCTTGAAGACGAACTTTCTGACTCCTACTCCGGAGACACCCCTCATCTTTCTGATCATTCAGACGATGACTCTGAATCAGAAGAAGAAGATACTGGAATCAATGCTAGTCTTTTTGAATGTTGTAATTTCGACAAAATAAATGAACTTGTTATTTCATCTCTTTACGTGGAGGAAGAGGAAGAGGCGCCTCCTCCCCCATTGTATCATGATCAGGATCAATTCAAAGAAAGTCTTTTTGAAAATTTTTATCAAGGAGTTCTTGAGGATGAACTCTTTGATGAAAACAACAACAACCAACAAAACTCTAGAATTAATATCTCTCGGCTTTTTGAAGCAGAGCTTGATGACTATGAGGCAGGTCATCCGCCACCAACCCAGAAAATCCACCATGAGGGCCCCTTTGAAAATTGGGGGTATGACCATTCACCATACGATTCTAATATTGAGGAAGAGGCACCTGAATATTATATAACTCATGGTGAAAATGAAAACAGAAAAATTCAGAACTCTCTTCGAAAACTAGGACCTTCTTTAAAGAAAGATTTGGCTGACTTGCAAAACAAACACCCACGTTTTTTCAAAGAAAACATAAAATTAAAAATAAACAAACAAGAACAAGAAGAACAAGAGCAACACAAAAGGGTATCACGGAACATTGAAAAAGAAATATCACGACGAAGGGATTTAACTTCAAAAGAAAGAATGGCTTTATATTTTCGAGATCGGTTCCCCATTCCATCAGGATTACCCACTCTTGAGTCCGTCTCTAATCCCCCTGTGGAGCCCAACCCTTTGATGAAGCAGTTTCCATGGAATTATCTTTCAAAATACCCTGGTTTAACCTTGGAATCCGATGTGGATATTTACATGCTAAGAAAACACTTCATCAATTCCTCAAACATTGGATTCAGCCTAATATTCTTATTGGTCACTCTTTTGTTGATAACCTCTCTTATTGAGCTCCCCTCCATTATATCCACTATTCTTATTGGGTTGCTCATGACTTGTGTGTATCACAAAACATCAGACATTTGTTCACGAGTGAGCAGATACAAAAAAGAAAAACAAGACAGAATTTATAGATTACGTGCCACAAAACCAGAAATCAAAACATTGGATCTTGCACCCCAAGGGCCCCGCCCTATATACCAACCAGAAATTGACCCTTCAGTTTACAGAAATTGCAATATGAAGGCTCAAGGGAATGAAGATACCAGTTCACTTATTTCAACAACCCCTGCCCTGGGAGACTTCATTGGAAAAGAAAAGCCAAACAAAAAGAAGAAGAAAAACAACAGGACAGAAAGGCCCCGTATATCTGAAGCACTCGTTTCCCTTATAGATGAAAGACCCTTTATACCGGTCATTTTGGACAATAATTCAAAACATGTAGCACTTCTTGATTCTGGATCCACAAGTTGTGCCATCAAACCAGAAGTGTTGGCCAAACTCGAAGAAACCGTGGCAATACCTCGGATTACCAAAGAATACCGTTTAACAGGGGTCATTCCCGGAGTTTCCTCTAAAGGAACAGAGGTGGCTTTCATAACAATAACCCTCAACAAAGGATATGTTGTGAAAAACATACCTATGATTGTTGCCGATTGCGGAGCCGACATCCTGATAGGAGCCAACCTTATTCGATCACACAGATGGGCCAACTATTGGGACGATGACAAATATTACATTGACATCGGAAAGACAGGAGGGCTTACTGAATACGATGGAGAAGGAAACAAAAAGAAAAAGGAACCTATCCAAGCCTACTTCCTACCCCGTTCAGTGGTCAAAGGAGTTACCATCAACTGTATGACTCTTGAACCAGGGGAACGGAAGATAGTACCTCTCCACATCCCTCAGCTTGAAGAATTGAAAAAAACCAACTTCCATTATAGTGATCTAATGGCCATGGATATTGAAGATAAAGGGTTAACCTCCCAAGGGTTTCAAGTTATTCCTTGTGTGACAAGGATCACCAACAAAAAAGTATTGGTGGAAGTGGCCAATAAGTCACCTTTCCCCCTTCACTATGACAAAGGACTTGAGATTGCTAAGATCCAGATGATCAAACTTACTGAAGAAGGGAGCGATATGGACACTGCGGATATGACACAATTATTACAAATCAAACATATTTTTGATCAGATCCCTCGTATTCATCCTATATCTGAAGATTGTTATTGCAGAACTGATGACCCTGCTGACATCTCAAGAGTATTCATCCAACTATCAGATAGATACGGGCTAACCTCTTCAGCAGACAATCTAGTGACAACCATCCCACGAGTTGGAGATGTTTCCCAGATCACACCATTAACACCTTTGAAACCAGGGTTATGTCTCAGGAAACATTACAAAAATCACACTACCAAAGAAGAAAGACCTCTCTATTCTATTTTGGTTATTCCTGATGAAAATGGAGAATACACTTCCATAACAAAAGAACAAATGGAAGAAGTCAAGCAAACCATAAAAGAAGCATACAGTGATCGTAAATACGCACCTGTCTTCTTTTTCCTTGACCCTCTGTCAGACATCTCCTACCACAGTATGAGGATCATCACTGAGCTTTATCTGGTTTTTGATTTTGACATGCTACCTGTCCGTCATGTCCCCGGGCATCCTGATTGTGTTCATTTCTCAATGCGACAATTTCCCCCTGAGATACTGACTGGCACCCAGGTTACAAGGCTTCATCTCCAGGGAGGGCTCTGTGTTCCACCCCCTGAGTTTAGACGGAAAGACAAAGGTACCCCCCTCTTCAAAACAACCGTGATGGGAGCCACTCTTTTCATGTTTAAAGAAAGCATCTACTTAAACTGCCATCTTCACATCCCGTCCGGATCAGACAAAACCAACTATGGCGTTAACTGGAAAGAGCGCATGTTCTACTCATTTTTACATGAACTTCGTAGGCTTCGAGTA
>JAIXOW010000223.1 GCA_027486615.1 Oxalobacteraceae bacterium
ACAAGAACAATTGAGAGGTAATATTCAGATAACAAAAAAGAAGTAATATCAATTGATTTTTTTGTAATACGATCGACGACGACGTCACATACCAAAGCATATTATCGTTCAGTAGGCATTAAATTTCAGCTTTTGAAGGTAAAACGTCATTTTGATACACACAACTGTCAATCCTTGATATCCGTCGATATCAATTTAAAACGTCCAAAATTAACAAATAGTAGTAAGAGGTGTACTGTCGGCAACACCGCGAATATCAATCCAGTTAGGTACCCTAAAAAATGCAGTGCATGTAAAGACAGGTATGATTTTTCTGCCTGGTTTGCAGGCATCCAGGTAGAAAGGTTTAGGGCTACTAGCACCGTGTATTCCTACCAACTTGTCAGAGAAGCTGCTGTCGAGGTCCAAAAAGTTATTCTACGATGCATTTTCGATAATGCACAGGATGGAGGACTTTTCTGTGCCATACCATTTTTCTCTCTTCATGATCTGTCATGCGGAAAGTTCTTTTTCTTATTTATTTGTTTACTTCGAATTGATTGGACTATAATGTTTTGAAAAGATAAATTTGATTGGATGTTTTTTTAGTTTGTTATTTTTACAGATTCTTTTTTGTTTATATATTTTAGTGCTTTATATTACGATAAAAATATATAAAAAGATAAAAAATGTCAAGAATTAATCTTCAGTCGTTTGAAGTTGGCTATAAGTTAGCTCAAATGCTTAGAACAATTCAATATGAGATACTTGCAAAACCAATAATTTCAGCTGAATTATTAGAGTTTGAGCGCAATCTTAAGCAATTGAGAGAAGAAATTCGCTCTGATATTCTTTCTGATTTTCATGAAATTGAAATGAAAATTGAAAAAAGTTTTTTTGATTTTTTAGTTTTGTGTTCTACTTCTCAATGATCAAAGAAGCCGCCTTTTATTTTTCTAGAGACAATTAAAAAACGTTGGAACCGAAATAATTGGCATATAAAGGAACCGAAATAATTTACGGTTGTTTAGACTGGAAATGATAGTGTTCGTGTAATTATATATTTTGATGGATTTTGACGTAAAACCTATGAAACAGTAAATAATGAGTATGTTTCACGATAAATAATTTGTTTTTTCCTAGTCGTAAATAATTGAAAAAATTGGGCGGTTGCTTAGAACGGAAATTCTTTGATGCGTATCGTTAAATCGGAAAGGAAGTTTTCTTTCTCACTGAAATTGATTTAGTTTTCATTTGGTCTTTCCAATGGACAGACTTATTTTTTTTCATTACTGTTAAAATTAGATTACAAAAAATACTATTTCATTTTTCTCAATTCATCAGGACATCAAAAAATTGGAATAAAAAATGACAGGTTTGTTTTTTTAAAAAAGTAATGTTTTTAAAATAAATGGTGTCGTTTGAGTTACCGTGTCTAAGTGTAAGTTATCATTTAAAAATATTTTGTAATTTTTTCAGGTTTTTAAAACAATGACAGGTTTGTTGTTTAAAAATATTTATTGTATTTTCAGCAGAAACATTTTTTAAAAATATTAAAGATAGTTTCTAAAGAATTCAATAAACATATTTTTAAAGCTCTTAGAGGAAGACAATTTGCATTCGTTTTGGAACTTGTGACGCGGAACTACGTAGCAGCAGAGCGAATTTTCCAGAGTGGAATTGAGGAAAACAATTTGTTTGCAGAAGATTTACAAATCGAGAGACAAGAACTTTTTGACGAGTTCGAATCAATTTCTTTATTGTTTCGCACAAATTCTGAGATTGATCCTGTGACTTTTCATATGGAAGCTTGGACTCTTGAGGCTGCTGAATTTTTTAATCAAAAAATTCATGCTTTCATTCAGAAAATTTTGTGTTATCAAGAGTCAATCAATGAATTGATGGGACATCAATTTAGAGAGTCAACAAACAACAACTTGTAAAGAAAAAACATTGTGTTTTTAAAAATGGTTTTAATCGATTTCGGATCATTCGAACTTGGATGCATTTTTAGTGATGTAGTTAATTTAATTTCATTCGATAAAGCTACAAAACCATCCATCTTGCTTGAATTATCTGCACTTGAACGTAGATGTGAACAGCTGGAAGAAGATGTGCGTTCAAACATTATTTCTGATCGATATGAACTATCATTGAAAATTCAAGAAATTTTTCGTGATTATCAGTCTCTTCGAGAGTCTTTTCGAAGCGAGCAATGAGTCATCGCAGTCTTAAAAGAAATTGTGAAAATGCTAAACTATTCAATGTAATTTTGAAAAGATGGCTTTGATGGATGTTCCGTCATTTGAAGAAGGATATGTTTTAGCTAATATACTTAGGACAATTGCTCACGACATAGTGGCAAGGCCGTCCATTTCAGCAGAATTATTAGAATTTCAACGTAGACTCGAACAATTGAGAGAAAATATTCGTTCAAATACTATCACTGATCGTTACGAAGTAACATTGACAATTCATGAAATTTTTTGTGAACTTCAGAGACTTAGAGAGTCTTCTCATAATGAGCAGTGATTAGTTGCACTATTGTAAAAAAACATTTTTGAAAATGACTTCTAGAGAAATTGATTTTTTTGTTCTTGGACGTAAATTCTCTGCGATTAATGCATATGTAAGTTTTACAACCTTTAAGCCTGACTTGGTTCAAAAAGCTCGTCAAATTCACGATGGAGTAACAACTCTTTGTGATTCAATTGTTTCGGGACATGTGACAAACTATTTTGTTATCAAAAGACTTCTTGATGAATTTTATGAACAAATTGTATATTTAAGAAGAGAAAACAGCAGAATCTAAGTTTTCAAAAAGTGTCAGTTGGACTTGTATTCGGACTAACTAATTTTCATGATGCTAATTTTAGCACAATGTCATTTTATCATTGATGTAATTATGTTCATTTAGTAAGTTTTTAAAAACTAACTAATCATAATTTTAAATTTATTTTGAGGTTAATTAGTATTTGATTTAATGGCATCAAAGCAAGTTTAAAATTATGATTAGTTAGTTTTAACATAAAATATATTTTGAAATATTAAATGTTTGTCTAAATTCTATTTTAGCAGTATCAAATTATTTTAAAAATAATTGAACATAGTTTTTAAATGTATTACGATGTTTAATCTAAACAACTTTATAATTTGTACTTATTTTTGATACTTTTATTATACATCATAATTTATTTAAAAAACTATCTTAATTTTTGTACATTTTTTAGCCTTTTAACTATTTTCTAATTCATCTAATTCTAATTTCTAATTTCAATTGATTCAATAATAAAGAACACAAAGTTTTTAATTGATATGCAAATATTAAATTA
>JAIXOW010000082.1 GCA_027486615.1 Oxalobacteraceae bacterium
ATGATCTTTCAATTCTCATGGCAACAATTCTATTCATTCATGAATAGGTGTTGTACCCTTGGCGACAGGTCATAAAAATTTTCTGTCGGTCAAGATCAGGACAATCAACGCGTTGATTCTCCTATATAAAGGAGGTAATTTTGAGATCAAGTATCAGTTCAATCAAATCCATTGACCGGATAACTTCTCATCTCCTTGAGATCCAAACCCCAATCGCTAAAGGTAACAGATCTTAATAAATTTAACTCTTTTTCGAATATGGTACATTCGACTAAAAGACTTAAACATTTTTTTTCTAGAAAAAACTTAGAAACTTTTTCTAGGATTGGCTCTTCTTTATAAAGTGAAATAAAACTTTGTCAAAGATTGAAGCTTAATTAAGGATAAGAACAAAAACTTAGAATAATTTTTAAACTTAAATGTAATGAAATTTTCTAAAAAGTAATCTTCACCTTAAGAAGTTTTAGCAAATAATTTCTTTGAACATTTTTATTATTTTGCAAAACTACTGAAAAAAATTATTTTAGCAATTGCTGGTAAAGAAATTCTTTTAACTCTTTCAAGATAAAATTTTGTGTGATTCTATTACACCCTGGTATCCTGGTAACTTAAATTCTTTAAAACATTTTAATAATTACCCTAATTTCCCTTAACCATAATTTTTTTTAGAACATATTTTTTATATGAGAAATAGTAGGATTGGCACTTGACCAATATGCAATAGCAAACTTTCTGAAATTTCCGCAAGTAACTACGACTGTGAACTTAAATTTGTAATGCAACTTTTATTATTTTCAAAATTATTTTTATGTTTGTAAGTCAAGAAAGAAAAAAGAATTTCTGAAACAAGAAAAATAGGCTATAATATAATTTTTTCTGTCATGCAAAGTGTGACGATGTCCCGTAGTCGCCACCAGCAACAAGCACAGCCTCAGCAAGGTTCGAACCCCGCTAACGAGGTCATGGAGGTTGTCACCATAAACAACGTCCCCGTGGAGAACGCCCCTCATCACAGCTATCGTCAATCGGAGCCGACTGAGGAAGCCTACTCTGCTCACCCCGCTCACTCTGCCCATAGTGCTGATGGGTTGTCGGATGCGTTTCAGCAGCTAAAACTGAAACCCAAAGAATTCGTGTGTGAATTCTACGACATTGAGTTGGTGTCGAGGAATGGAATCGTGCTGCAGTACATCAACACGAACAGCCCGAACTCGACTTGCATGATTGGTGCGACTCGCATCAACATCACGGATCCGCGCCGGATTCCGCTCTACCTGTCCAGACATATGAGCGTCATCCGCCAACATGCCGTCGCTACGCTTCAGACCCATTTACGTCTGACGCTATGCTCAACCGGATGCCTGGAGAGATTGACCCCGGAGGACTATTCAATCTCCTTTTCGTGGGCCACCGTCTCCGAACTTGGTCGACAAGTTCATCCGTGGGGAAGGTCCGATCTGCCGTTATCCTACGCGGCCTTCGACAACCTGATTGCCCCCATGTGGCTATCGAAGTCTGACACGCTTCCGACATATATCGTCAACGTGTATATCCAGCTTCAGGAGCCATCCCGTCGTGCCCCGATCGTGATCCAAAAAGCGAAAGAGGAGGACGAAAAACGTGCTGAAATCGCCGCCAGACCCCAGAAGGCCGCCGTCAGCCGAAATAACTCTTTCAACGGAGGAGGTAACATGAATGTCAAAAATGTTGCCAAAATTGCTGCAGAGGCCGCCGCACAATCCACAAAAAGTGTGATGGAGTCTCTCAAGCGCCCTGCGCCACCAGAGCCAGTCTATCCGCCCTTGCCCATCGGAGCCCCTCCAGAATGGAACAAGACCGGACGAACACCGATCCCTGAAGGATTTTAAATTCAGTGAGTGTCAGTGAAAAGTGAGGTGTGAAAAGTTTATCCTGTAAAAATAAACTTTGAAAACCTAAAAATGCCCAATTGTTGAACGTTATGCTTTGTTAAACCAGAAAAAATGAGTATTGCCTATCGAAACAAAAATATGAAACGGACTATATGAAACTGCCTAATGAAGAAATGTGTGTGTGAATGTGCGAGTGAAATTATCTATTATTATGATATCTTATTTGTGTTTAGTTTGTAAGAATTAATTTTGGTCATGTATTATTTTGCAGAAATATGTAATTTTTAGTAGTTTATTATAAATTAGATAATTAATAATTAATAATTAATAATTAAATAACTTGTAATTTAAGACTAATTATATTCCATTTTTCATGTGTTCCAATTTTTTTAATATGCATTTTTATCATTTCACAGTAACTAATTTCATGTGTTCACAGTTTCGTAGTATTATGTTCCATTGTCCAAGTAGTTTTTTATGTTTTTATCCTAAAAAGTAACATCTCATTCGATATCAATATCCATAGTCTTATCCACTTTTATACATTCTTTCTTGCTGTCATTTCATTCATGTAAACATTCTTGTCAAAATTTCGCAATAAACCTATTTAGCACTTTATGTTTGTAACAATTTGTATTATGAAAAACAGATATTTTTATCATAAGTAAAATTTTGCCCTGTCTTGTAATGTAGAAATATTACTTGATATTTCACCCCCGTAATTAATTTTAATACGACCCTGGTTACATAATGACTTGTTCATTGTAAGATCCTGGTCGGCCCTGGTACAAATACTTTGTTTGTATCATGGTTTAATTTTAATTGTAACCGTGGACGGTAACATGTCTTCGGCGGCAATTTGGAGGTTCGAAATAACCCTCTTTCAAAGTAACAAAAAAGTAAATCGTAAATTATAAAAAGTAAACGTAATATAAAATTTCTTTAATTCATTTATTTTTAAATCTGTTCAAGTAAAAATTCATTCATTCGACAATTCCCCTTTTTGCCCTTTCCTTGTTTTTAATTGTTGTGTGAGGCGACAAACAACTTCACAGGAAATTACAAAAAGCCCCCTGCCTTCAGCAGAATTGCAAAAATGAGTAATTAATCATTTTCTTCATTCATTTAAATTTTCCCACATTTCCTTTTTGTCTCAGGCTTCACCTGTAGAGAAAAACAAGTAAACAACCCCAGTTCATTGCAACAGCTCGAGGAGTCGAGACGTGTTGAGTTTGGTCTCTTGAGGAGTCAATTTGACCAACAAGCCCCCTATAAATTGTCGAAAGTTTGAAGGTGAGTAAAACGAGTAAGAATTTATTTGTACCCCTCCGCCAACGTATTAGGTAACGCGAAAGTGGACGCGGTGGTAGTGAAGAAGTAGTAGCTAGTCTCGTGAGGCCATAAGTAGGTTAGGCTGTTTACGTTGGGCCCCCCCTGTTGTCCCCCACAGGTTGCATCCACCCTGAATCTCTAGCCAAAGGACCTCCATACCTCTTGCAGGTTAATGTGGTCGGCGAAGCTCTGTCGGTTACTCTTGCAGTTATGACAACTAGCCCCTTGGCTGGGAATAACTAGAGATCAAATTAGGCTAGGTAAAGCTAGGCATTGCCCAAGAGTTTACCGAAACCCCAGGTTAGTTAGGTTAATATTTCGTAGGAAACCTTATTTAGTCATAAATATTCAATAACCAAATATGGATAATCGAATGAGATAAAATGTAATGTTGTCACGTCATTTGTGAATAGCCCTCTATTCCAATTTATTGTTTGTCACGTCATTTATGAACAATCCTTAATACAATTGCACAGAAAATAAATATCATTTGAAATTTGCCATTGTGTTTATGTTTACACGGATTATGAGTCCTCACACTCATTAATTTCGAAAGGTCCGAAACCTAAACTTTATCTATAGTTTTTGGAAGATTTAAGGTTAGATAAATAGCTCCATAGAAAAATAAAACACAACGAAGAACATTTAAAATTTAGTAA
>JAIXOW010000065.1 GCA_027486615.1 Oxalobacteraceae bacterium
GATTGACATCAGGTGGTATACGCGCCTTAGACATCACGAATTTAAGCTCAAACCAGATCATCGCTTTAAACAGCATGCATATCGGTTCTTTGACTACAAATCCTTTGACTACGAATCCAATCGTTCGTCTGAGTGACCATCAAATCGTACATCTGAGCGCCGATCAAATCAGCGCTATTGAAACGCATGATTTGTCGGGCTTAACAACAGTACAAGTATCGTTATTTGATACTGCACAGTTGGTTGCTTTGACTACGTTACAAATTTCCGTTCTCAAAGATAGTTTAATTCGCTCAATTGAAACGGGTGATTTTAGTGCGCTAACTACTTTACAGATCTCTGCTATGACTAGCAGTCAGATCAATGCATTGACCACCATACAAATGATGGTGATGACAAATGATCAAGTCAGTGCAATTGAAACGCGCGACTTAGCTGCGATGACTACTGCACAAATCACTGCATTGAGTAGCTCGCAAATTGGATCAATGACAAATGATCAAATCTTGACATTGTCGACGATGCAAATGCGTTCTATGGATACCTTGGATGTGCAAGGTTTTACAACCACGCAAATTCAACAATTCAGCACTATGCAGATTAACTCCCTCACAACGGGACAAATCGTTGCATTAGACAGTGCACAATTAGATACGCTGACGACAGCACAATTAACAGGTATAAATACTGTTCAAATCAGCGCTATTCAATCTGCCGATTTAGCAAGCATTAGCACTAATTTGATAGCTGGTTTGAATACTGCTCAAGTAGTTGCATTAACCACTGCACAAATTGCTGCTTTACGTACAGATCAAGTCAGCAGTTTAGAGACGGTTGATATAAGAGTATTAGCACCATTCCAAATTGTTGCCTTTGATAGTGCTCAAATTCAAGCACTCACTACAAACGGTCAGATTCAAAGTCTAAATACTGCACAAATCCGCGCTATACAAACGACAGATTTAGCTGGCTTGTCTAGCGATCAAATTCCTGTCTTGAATAGTGCGCAAATCGGTGCATTATCTGCAACGCAAATTTCTGCGCTAGATAGTAATCAAATCTTTGTTCTGACACCGACACAAATCACGCAAATGTCGCCATCGCAAATTAGTGCGATAGAAACAGTAGATATCAGTGGACTAACTGCAGATCAAATTGCGGTTATGAATACAGCACAAGTCAATGCTCTGACTTCGCTACAAGTCGAGGCGATGAGTGGTGATCAGATTGCGGCGTTTGAATCAGGCGATATGTCCAGTCTCACCAATTTATCTATTAGTGCGATTGAAACCGGCGATCTGGCTAGTATCAGGACTGAACAAATACAGGGTTTAAGTAGTGCACAAATCGGTGCATTGACGACAGCACAAATTTCTTTGTTGAGCGCTGATCAAATTGCTTCCATAGAGACACGTGATTTAAAAGGTTTGAACACTAATCAAGTACAAGCGCTTGATACCTTACAAATCAGTTCAATGACGACGGCGCAGATTTCTGCACTGACGACAGTACAAATCCGTGCTGTAGAAACAGATGATTTTGCTGCGCTAACTTCAAATCAAGTCGCAGCGTTGAATACTGCACAAATTGCTGTAATTCTCTCTGCTCAAATAGAGGTATTAAATAGCGATCAAATCGCTGCGATAGAGACTAGCGATATCGTCGCTATGACAACCGCGTCTGTAGCAGCAATTCAAGTTGCTTCTCTACCTGGCCTAACGACGGCACAGATAGAAATTATGCAGAGCGCGCAATTAAATGCCATGACGACTGCTCAGATTGCTGCATTAAATATGGCTCAGATTAGCTCTATTGAAACGCGCGATTTAGCTGGATTAAAAACTTCGCATATTGTGGCGCTCGATAGTGCGCAAGTGAATGCAATGACAACCTTACAGGTTGCTGCTCTCAGCTTGGCGCACATCAGCGCAATTCAAACCCAAGACATAGCTGGCTTAACTACTGCGCATTTTTCAGCGTTTAGCAGTGCGCAAGTAGGTGCTTTGACGACAGCGCAAATTGAGGTGATGATAGATAGTCAAATCAGTGCGATTGAGACGCGTGATTTCAAAGGACTAACTACAACTCAACTAGCATCGTTCAATAGTGCACAGATCAGTGCATTAACTACTGATCAAGTTTCTGCATTATCCACTGTACAAATTCAAGCGATTGAAACACTAGATCTTCCTGGCCTAACAACTGATCAATTCCCAGTATTAAGTACGGCTCAGATCAATGCGTTGACCACGATACAAGTTGGTATTATCAATAGTGCTCAAATTGCGTCCTTAACACTCACGCAAATACCGATTTTAAATTCAGCACAAATCAGACAACTGGTTCCTGTGCAATTATCAGGCTTAACGATTGATCAAATCGCAGCATTTAGCTCTGCTCAAATTGCAGCGCTGACCTCTGCACAGGTTGCCTTATTTACCGGTGCTCAAATTGCTGCGATAGAAACCAGCGATATTCTAGGCTTATCATTAGCAGCAGTTAAAGCGATTGATGTCGCTAATATTCCATCGATAAGTACTGATCAAGTTGCTGCACTGACTAGTGCGCAAATAGGTGCATTAACTGTTGATCAGATTATCGTTCTGGATGCCAATCAAATTAGTGCAATTGAGTCTCGTGATATATCTGGTTTGACCACTACGCAGATCGCTACGATGGATAGTGTACAGTTGTCGTCATTCACAACGTTCCAAATTAGCGCGATGAACACAGCGCAGATCTTGGTAATGACACCGCAAGATATCGTTGGATTAACCACGGTTCAAATTGCAGGACTTAATAGTGCACAGGTCAGAGCATTGACTTCATTCCAAGTGCCACTCTTTAATTCATCCCAGATCGCTGCAATTGAAACAACCGATTTATCGGGTTTGACTACGACTGCAATTCGTTCTATTGACGTATCTTTCTTAAGTGGCTTGACAGAAGACCAAATGTCAGCTATGAGCTCATTGCAAATCGCTGCATTCACTGTTGAACAAATTATAGGACTGAGTACCACGCAGCTGAGTGCAATTGAATCGCGCGATATCAGTGGTATGACCACAGCACAGATTGCGGCGCTGAACAGCTTGCAGCTCAGTGAAATGTTGCCAGAGCAGATATCGGCACTCACCACCCTGCAAGGGCGTGTGATTGATATCGCTTCTCTAAGAGGACTCACCACAGATCAAATGGTGGCGTTAAGTGGTGCACAGCTGAATGGCATGTCATCTATGCAGATTGCAGGATTGAGCAGCACGCAACTTGCAGCCATAGAAATTAGTGATCTCGCACTCTTTTCAACCAATGATATGTTTGGTTTAACGACCTTTGCACTCAGAGCGATAGAGCCTGGAAATTTACAAGGCCTAACTGCACAACAAATTGAAGCCTTAAGTACCTATCAAACTGCTGCCTTAACGCTCAGCCAAGTATTGTCATTGACGCCAGATCAAGTCAGTGCAATTCATGTAGATACTGCACAAATTTCTCTGACTGAAACAGCTAGCATCATAGGATTAACTGCTTCCCAGTTTGCTGTTTTAAATAGTGCTCAGTTAGGTGCATTGACCACCTTGCAGGTTGGTGCAATTAGCACATCACAAATTCGTGCTGTAGAAATTGCGAGTTTGGTTGGACTTGAAGATGATCAAATTGCAGCATTAAATAGTGCTCAGCTACAAGCCATGACTTCTTACCAAGTTGGCGTGCTGAGTGGTGCACAAATTACTGCAATTGAAAGTGATGACATAGTTGGATTGACTACTGCGTCCATCGCTAATATTGATGTTGTGAATTTGTTAGGTCTTACTGCAGATCAAATTCCGTCTTTTAATAGCATGCATGTAGCTGCTTTTACGATAAATCAGATTTTAGCAATGCGTGCTGATCAAATTAGTGCGATTGAATCAACCGATGCATCTGGATTAACCACTATTCAATTGGCCGTATTAAGCAGTACTCAGCTTGCAGCCATGACAACTAGCCAGATTGCCGCATTAGATAGCGCACAGTTGAGAGCCATTACTCCAACAGCCATAGTCACACTCACTGCAGATCAAATCGTGGCACTGAATAGTGTAGATATCAATGCTTTCTCATCGTTACAAATTGCAGCCCTAAGTTGTACTCAGATCGGTGCAATTGAAGCTGAAGATATTAGTGGCTTGACAACCTCAACTATAGGTTCTATCAGCATTGATTTCTTATCTGAGCTGCAAATAGAGGCATTGAACAGTGCACATTTGGGAATGTTCACAACGACTCAAGTGGTAGCTTTAAGTGCAGATCAAATTGCAGCTATAGAAGCAAATGACTTTACTGGACTGACTGTAGATGCGATTGCAGCAATTAATTCTGTATTAATTACTACTTCGCAGATTGTAGCAATGACTACGAGACAGATAAATGCGTTCACAGCAGACCAAGTTTCAGTTCTCGATTCCGATCAAACTGCTTCCATTGTCTCTAAAGTATCGAGCGCGAATTTCACACTAGGTATTTCTGGCTTAAATTCAGCACAGCTGATTTCATTACTGACACGTGATGTAATAAGCTTATCTACAGCGGCCTTACAAGCTTTAGATGCCACTGCTTTAACCACCAGACAAATTGCTGCTTTTGACACAGCTCAAATTAATTTGTTATTGACGGGTCAGATTAATGCATTGAATACTATGCAGGTGAGCGCGATTCAAACTGCTGACCTGGCAGGTTTGACCACAGCAGGCGTTCAGGCCATTGATGTATTGCCATTGACGACTGCACAAGTTGCTGCATTAAATAGCAGACAAATTGGTGCATTGACTTCGACTCAAACTGGTCTGCTAAATACAGCCCAAGTCAGAGCGATTGAGTCAGTTGATATTGCAGGGTTAAGTACCTCGGCCATCCAGTCCTTTACTTTGGATGACTTTACTGGATCACAGCTCGCGCAGTTGACGATTCCACAAGTCAGTGTGTTGACGACCGAGCAGATTTTTAATCTGAATACCAATCTGCTGAGTTCGATAACAGTGGCAGAGATCAGTGGCTTTACGACTACGCAAATGATTGCTTTGCATAGTAATCATTTAGCTGCACTGAACTCAAATCAGATTGTTGCATTGAGCACAACACAATTCCGCGCTATTGAAGGGGAAGATTTACAAGGCTTTACCTCCTCACAAATTGGCTCACTGAGCTATGCGCAATTACGTGTGATTGAGACTGGCAGCATTGTTAATCTCACCACTGTGCATATCGCAGCGATGAATAGTTTGCAGATTAGTGCATTGAACACTGCTCAAATTGTTGCACTCAATACGGCTCAAATCCGTGCCATTGGTTCCCTCAGTGGGTTGACTGCAAGTCAGATGGCTGCAGTAGAAGTCGATGATTTGGAAGGTTTCTCAAC
>JAIXOW010000224.1 GCA_027486615.1 Oxalobacteraceae bacterium
AGCCCGTTCACTACGTGAGCAGCTCAAGCACGGTCGCGCGCAGATCGTTGCTGAATTTCGTCTACATCCTAAGCCAGAGCGTCTGTTAACGCGCATGCGTCAAAATGCTGATCAAGTCATGACAGCAGCATGGAAAGCCTTTCACTTACCTGCCAGTACATGCTTAGTTGCAGTCGGTGGTTATGGTCGTGGTGAATTGTTTCCGCATTCTGATATTGATTTGCTGATCTTATTAGATCAAGCGCCTGACTTAGCACTACAAGCTCAATTAGAAAAGCTAGTGCAATTGTTCTGGGACCTAGGTTTAGAAATTGGTCACAGCATACGCACCGTTGAAGAATGTCTGACTGAATCCGCAGCAGACATCACAGTGCAAACTAGTCTCTTAGAAGCACGACTTATTACGGGTAATCGTGCACTCTTTCAATCACTACAGCTGCGCTATCAACAAGCTATGGATGCACGTGCTTTTTTCCAAGATAAAACACTGGAACTTAGACAGCGTCATGTGAAGTATGAAAACACACCCTATAGCTTAGAGCCGAATTGCAAAGAAAGTCCTGGTGGACTACGTGATTTACAAGTCATTTTATGGGTAGCGAAAGCAGCTGGTCTAGGCAACTCATGGCGTGAACTAGCAGCCAATGATCTCATCACCGCAACTGAAGCAAGACAACTAGCAGAAAAAGAACGTGCATTTAAAGATATACGCATACGTTTGCATTTATATGCTGAACGACGTGAAGATAGATTAGTCTTTGATGTACAAACTGCAATTGCAGAAACTTATGGCTTTGAAACAAGTAGTGAGCGTCGTTCTAGTGAATTACTGATGCAACGCTATTACTGGGCTGCGAAAGCAGTCACACAACTGAATTCGATTTTGCTACAAAACATAGAGGCAAAACTTTTTCCTCAAACGAGTGTTTCACGACCTGTCAATGCGCGCTTTAATGAAGTGAATGGCGTTATCGATATCGCGCATGAAAAAATTTTTGATGAAACGCCTTCTGCCTTGTTAGAAATTTTTAAAATCTTGCAGCAGAAACGTGAATTAAAAGGCATGACACCACGCACACAACGTGCGATCTGGCATGCTCGCTTTAATATTGATGCCAAGTTTAGACGCGATCCCGCTAACCGCGCACTATTTTTAGAGATCCTACAATCGCCAGGCGGTGTGACGCACGCCTTAAGGCAGATGAATCAGCTCTCTATCTTAGGTCGCTATTTACCGAATTTCCGTAAAATCATAGGACAAATGCAGCATGATTTATTTCATGTCTATACAGTCGACCAACATATATTAATGGTCGTACGTAATGCGCGTCGCTTTTGTATACCTGAACACGCGCATGAATATCCATTTTGTAGTCAGCTCATCGCAAACTTTGCACAACCATGGTTAATTTATATTGCTGCACTTTTTCATGACATTGCTAAAGGACGTGGTGGTGATCACTCTAGTTTAGGCAAAGTAGATGCTCGTCGTTTCTGTCGGGATCACGGACTCTCAAAATCAGATACTGAAATGGTGGTTTTTTTAGTTGAACATCATCTCACCATGTCTCAAGTCGCGCAGAAACAAGACTTGTCCGATCCAGATGTGATCAAAGCCTTTGTACGAATAGTAAAAGATGAAAGACATCTCACTGCGCTCTATTTACTCACCGTTGCAGATATACGCGGCACTAGCCCTAAAGTATGGAATGCTTGGAAAAGCAAGCTACTCGAAGATTTATATCGCATGAGTTTGCGTGTGTTG
The DNA here is from genome assembly GCA_027486615.1 of Oxalobacteraceae bacterium. Taxonomy (GTDB): domain Bacteria; phylum Pseudomonadota; class Gammaproteobacteria; order Burkholderiales; family Burkholderiaceae_D; genus Pernthalerella. The sequence continues at coordinate 1,766 of JAIXOW010000224.1, forward strand.
GGTGGCGAAGCGCCTACTGCTGATCGTGAACTTAAAAATCGACAACAAGAAGCGATTGCTGCTTTACGTCTGTTCGGTTTATCTGCCACTGCCCATGAAGCACTCTGGAAAACATTAGAGATTGGTTATTTCTTACGTCATGATGCCTCAGAAATCGCTTGGCAAACACGCGTCTTACATGAGCATTTAGGTAGTGAGTCACCGATTGTAAAAGCGCGTCTTGCACCTATTGGTGAAGGTTTGCAAGTAACTGTATACGTGCGTGACCAACCGGATTTATTTGCACGAATATGCAGTTATTTTGATAGAAAAAATTTCAGTATCTTGGATGCAAAAGTACACACTACTCGTGATGGTTATGCACTCGATACTTTCTTAGTCAGCGAGCCTAACTTCGCTGAAAACTATCGTGAACTCATTACACTAATTGAACATGATCTAAAAGCATGGTGTCAAACTGACTCTGCCTTGCCAGCACCTATCAAAGCCAGAATATCGCGTTTATCACGCAATTTTCCGATCACACCAACCATTAATTTACAACCAGATGAACGTGGTCAGTATTATTTACTCTCGATCTCAGCTGGAGACCGTACCGGTTTGCTCTATTCCATTGCAAGTGTATTAGCACGCTATAAACTCAATCTGCATACTGCAAAAATCACCACACTGGGTGAGCGAGTTGAAGACGTATTTTTACTCGACGGACAAATACTCAGTAATGCACGTAGTCAAATTGAATTGGAATCTGATTTGCTTGACGCAATACGAGTATGATTTTTTTAAGCTTAATTAGTATTCAACATGACTGAACCACTACGACTCTCTAAACGCATGTCAGAACTCGGTCTGTGTTCACGGCGTGAAGCAGATGATTGGATAGCCAAAGGTTGGGTAAAAGTTGATGGCCAAGTCATTGCTGAACTAGGTAGCAAAGTTTTACCACATCAAAAAATTACTATAGAACGACAAGCACAAGCAGAACAGTCGCGTCGTGTGACGGTGCTCATTAATAAACCGATTGGCTTTGTGAGCGGACAAGCAGAAGATGGCTATAAACCTGCTGTCACGCTAGTGCGTCCAGAAAATCGCTGGGCTGAAGATAAACTCCCTCTACAGTTCTCAGCAGCGCAGCTAAAGAGTTTGGTACCAGCAGGCAGATTAGACATCGACTCCACTGGCTTACTGATACTGACACAAGATGGTCGTATCGCAAAAACATTAATCGGTGAAGATACGAGCGTAGAAAAAGAATATCTCGTGCGTGTGAAATACACTAAAGGCGCAAAACTTCCAGAGCATGAATTAAAACGATTGAATCATGGTTTGACCTTAGATGGCAAAGCTTTGTTACCTGCTAAAGTACGTTGGCAAAATGAAGATCAACTCTGTTTCATACTGCGCGAAGGAAAAAAACGTCAGATCAGACGTATGTGTGAAATGGTGGGACTACAAGTGCTTGCACTGAAACGTGTACGCATAGGACGTGTCAAACTCGGTAATTTACCAATGGGACAATGGCGCTATCTTGGTAATGATGAACAGTTTTAGATAGTCTACTAAAGATGATTAATCATCATCATTAGGATCCATATCAGGAAACAACACACTGGCATAACCAAAGCATGAAAAATCAGTAATGCGCATAGGATAAAGCATGCCAACTAAATGATCACATTCATGCTGCACTACTCGCGCATGAAATCCATCCACTTCTCTATCAATTACGTGACCAAACTGATCAAATCCTTGATAACGTAAATGCGCATGGCGCGACACCACACCACGTAATCCTGGTACAGATAAACAACCTTCCCAATCTTCTTCTGTTTCATCCGACAGCACCGTTAAAACAGGATTCAGTAATACCGTTTCAGGTACTGGTGTTGCATCAGGATAGCGTTGTGTTTTCTTAAAACCAAAAATCACAATTTGCAAATTCACACCGATCTGAGGTGCAGCAAGACCAGCACCATTTGCATCATGCATGGTGTCAAACATATCGGCTATCAATTCGTCGAGCTCACGGGTACCAAATTTTTGTACTGGTTCAGCCTTGCGTAATAGACGAGAATCTCCCATCTTTAAAATTTCTCTGACTGCCATACTTACCCCGCATGACGCTGCTCTCGCAGCCACTCTGAAAATGCAGCACCTGTTTCAGGATGCTGCAAACCTATTTCTACCGAAGCTTGTAAATAGCCTAACTTAGAACCACAATCAAAACGACGACCATCATAACGATAGGCAAGCACGGTTTCATCTTTCATTAATGCAGCAATACCATCGGTGAGTTGAATCTCTCCTCCCGCACCTTTACCGATTTTTTCTAAATAAGAAAAAATATGTGGGCTCAGCACATAGCGTCCAACAACAGCAAGTGTAGAAGGTGCTTTATCAGGACTAGGTTTTTCTACTATCGCATTCACTTTTTCACAGCGTTCAGCAAAAGGCTGTACACTGACAATACCGTATTGCTTGGTTTGTTCTAGCGGTACATCTTGCACTGCTAATAAAGATGCCTGATGTTTTTCATATTGTGCTGTCATTTGTGCCATGACACCCACACCATCTGCAGCGCCTTGCATAAAGTCATCCGCCAACAAGACCGCAAAGGGATCATCACCAACAATAGGTCGCGCACAAAGCACGGCATGTCCTAAACCCAATGCTTCTGACTGACGGATAAACATGCAATGTATGTGTTTAGGAATAACTTCACGCACCATGCTAAGTAATTTTTCTTTACCAGCAGCCTCTAGTTCTGCTTCTAGTTCATAGGCTTTATCAAAATGATCTTCGATCGCGCGTTTATTGCGACCCGTGATAAAAATCATTTCAGTAATGCCCGCTTCAACCGCTTCTTCAACAGCATATTGAATCAAGGGTTTATCTACAATCGGTAGCATTTCTTTAGGCTGTGCTTTGGTTGCAGGCAGAAATCGACTTCCTAAACCTGCTACAGGAAAGACTGCCTTACGAATTTTTTTCATGCTTGCTGCTCCAGTAATATCAATAATCCCGCTTCATCCAAAATAGTCACACCGAGTTCTTGTGCTTTTTCTAATTTACTACCTGCCTCTTCACCTGCCACCACATAGCTAGTTTTTTTCGAAACCGATCCTGCGACTTTGCCACCGGCTGCTTCTATCATCTGCGCAGCTTCGTCTCGCTTTAAATTCGGTAGCGTGCCTGTAATTACAAACGTCATGCCCGATAGACTTAATGATTGCTGCACCACCTCCACATCTTGCCAATACACACCGGCCTTACGCAATTGTGTTATCAATGTGCGATTGAGTGGATCCGCAAAAAACTGCAACAGCATCGTCGCGACTACAGGACCGATATCATTAACGGCTAATATCTGTTCTTCATTCGCAGCCATTAATGCATCGAGATTACCAAAGTGACGAGCTAATTCTTTGGCAGTTGATTCACCAACATGTCGTATACCTAGTGCATAAATAAACCGCGCTAAGGTGGTTGCTTTTGATTTTTCTAATGCATCAATCACATTTTGCGCAGATTTTTTCGCCATGCGATCTAAGTTCGCAAGTGTACTCAGTTCTAAGTGATAAAAATCAGCTGGCGTAGTGACAATTTCTTTATCCACCAATTGCTCGACTAATTGCTCACCTAAACCTTCTATATCCATCGCTCTTCTAGATACAAAATGCAGTAAGCCACCTTTGCGTTGCGCAGCACATTTTATCCAACCGCCAGAGCAGCGTGCGACTGCTTCATCTTCAGCACGAGCTATAGTCGATCCACAAACGGGACAAGCTGTAGGCATGACAAACTCAGTTACCGTAGCAGGACGTCGTTCAGGCACATAGGACACAACCTCAGGAATCACATCACCGGCACGTCGCACAATGACGGTATCACCTATGCGTATATCTTTACGTTTGACTTCATCTTCATTATGCAAAGTAGCATTGGTTACCGTCACACCTCCTACTGACACGGGAGCTAGGCGTGCAACGGGAGTGATGGCTCCAGTGCGACCGACTTGTACATCAATGCCCTGCACTACAGTGATGGCTTCTTCTGCTGGGAATTTATGCGCTAATGCAAAACGTGGAGCGCGTGATACAAATCCTAATTGCTGTTGCTGCTGATGTTGATTGACTTTATAAATAACGCCATCTATTTCATATGGCAAGTGCGATCGTTTCGCTGAAATGTCAGCGAAGAATTCAAGCAAGCCTGCAGCACCACTTTTGATTGCACGTTCTTCACAAACAGGAATGCCGAGTTGTTGATACCAATCCAATAGTGCAGTATGTGAATCGGGGATAGTAGCGCCTTCACATTCCCCTATGCCATACGCAAAAAAACGTAGCTGTCGTTGTGCAGTAATCTTTGAATCTAATTGACGCAAACTACCAGCAGCTGCATTACGGGGATTAGCAAATTCTTTTTGACCTGCATCACGCTGACGTTGATTGAGCTTTGCAAAATCTGCTTTAAACATCAGCACTTCACCACGCACATCTAGTAATGTAGGAGGATGATCGGTGCGTAACTTTAATGGTAATGAGCGTATGGTGCGTATGTTGATAGTCACATCTTCGCCGGCGCTGCCATCACCACGTGTTGCGGCTTGAGTAAGTACACCATTGATATAACGCAGATTAATAGCTAAGCCATCAAACTTTAATTCACAGGCATAGTCGATTTGCGCGTCGTTTTTTAAACCTTCACGCAAGCGCTTATCAAAAGCAAGAATATCTTCTTCAGAAAAACCATTATTAATCGACAGCATAGGAACTGCATGCTGTACTTGATCAAAATGTGGAAGTGGTGCTCCGCCTACACGTTGAGTAGGTGAATCCACGGAAACAATCTCAGGATGTTCTGACTCGAGTTGTTCTAATTCACGAAACAACTTGTCATATTCTGCATCAGGAATGGTGGGCTGATCCAACACATAGTAAGCATGTGCATGATGATGCAATTGAAGATGCAACCAATTGACGCGTGATCGCCAATCAGATGCAGCAGTTTCAGGCGACGATGCCTGCGCAAACAAATCAACTTGCGACATTAGCCAAACAAACGTTTCGCTGCGCTAGAGCCTGCAGTGACACCGTACTCTTCCATCGCATGATAAAAATCATTGACCTGTGCTGCAATTGCATCCAGTGAGGCATCATTCAACGGCTGTCCGGAATCATCAATCACTTCGCCAGATAAACGTGATGCGAGTGATTTAGCAAAAGCAGTCATTGCTTCAAAACCTTGACGTTGACTCTCCACCATAGGAACTGGCAAGAGTAAAGTCATCATCTTCGTGCTTTCGTCTGCAGGACTGGCATTCATAGATATGGAGAACAACATACCGCCATCACCATCCGACATGATTAATCTGCCATCAGGTCGTAAATCTAAACCTTGACGTTGCAGAGCCGGACGCATGGTAGCAACCAACCAAGGCATGCCTTTGCTTCTTACATTGACGGACAACTGCACATCAAATTCTTGTATGAACTGATGCAAACGACGTGCATCAGAAATCACTTGTGACATATCCGGAATATCAGGCATGGAACCTAATTCATCGCCCATATTGTTTAGCCCAAGAACAAGCTCGGAATACTCTAGTTCAGATAAAGGACTTAAACGCGATGCCATCTGTACACCAACTTGCAAGGAATGATAAGCACCACCATGCGCTACCGGTTCTAAGTTACCTGTTTCAGTTTCACCTATCACCTGCACTAGCTTATTACCCACAAAGCGTAAGGACTGAAATGCAGCGATGATTTTTTCACCGCGCAATGGATGTTCTAGTGCGAGAGGAATAATGCAATCAACAACAGG
>JAIXOW010000413.1 GCA_027486615.1 Oxalobacteraceae bacterium
ATCAACCTACCTTACTTAACAATGGATGCTACCGGACCCAAGCACATGAACCTGAAGGTATGATGATGTAATCAAATCCTTCAAACTCATCTAAAAATTTTTCTGCTAAGGCACGCGTTGCATCACGATTACCTGCGCTGTATGCAGGTTGACCACAGCAGGTCTGACTTTCAGGCGCCACCACTTCACAACCCGCTGCTTCTAATAGCTTGATCGTAGAAAAACCAATTTCAGGTCGCATGACATCGACCAGACAAGTAACCAACAATCCTACCCGCATGACTATCCTCGTTCAAAGCGCGAAAGTGCAGATGGAATTATCCCCGTATAAGGAGGTCAATAGCATAGATGGCTGACATGAAAAAAATTTCACGCTACGAACGGTTTCACCATTAATCGCACTTGTGATAACTTTTCACATTGTGGTATAAAGTATTTATTGCATTGCACAAAGCGCATCATGAAATCCGATCCCATCAGTCAAAACGACAAAACCTCCATTCAAGTGATTGAACGCATGATCACTCTCTTGGATGCCTTAGCTCAGTATCCCGATCCTGTCAGTCTTAAAGAACTTGCAAAGGTCACAGGTCTGCATCCTTCAACTGCTCACCGAATATTGAACGATATGGTTAGCAAACGATTTGTTGATCGATCAGAACCGGGTAACTACAGACTCGGTATGCGATTACTCGAGCTAGGAAACATCGTAAAAAGTCGCTTGAATGTACGTGAAGCTTCACTAGAATCCATGCAAACTCTACATAGAAAAACACAGCAGCCAGTGAATCTGTCTGTGCGTCAGGGAGATGAAATTGTATATATCGAACGTGCATTCTCTGAACGCTCAGGCATGCAAGTGGTACGCGCTATAGGTGGACGCGCTCCTTTACACCTGACTTCCATAGGAAAATTATTTTTATCAGTAGATGACCAAAAATCGGTTCGTGCTTATGCAACGCGCACTGGACTCAGTGGTAACAATAAAAACTCAATTACGGATTTAAATAAATTAGAAAGAGAGTTATCACTTGTACGTTCACGTGGCTATGCCAGAGACAATGAAGAATTAGAATTAGGCGTGCGCTGCATGGCAGCAGGCATACGCGATGACTCTGGTGAACTCATAGCAGGTCTTTCGATTTCAGCGCCTGCAGAAAGACTTAGCGATGAATGGCTAGAAGAGTTAATGCATACTGCAGAGAAGATTTCATCATTGTTGGGATATCGATCAGAAATTGAAGTGTGATGACTAGTTGTAGTTCAACGCAGGGTGCATGCTAAACATTGACATGCCGTAGGGCGCAATGTATTGCGCCGTATGGAATATTTAATTATCTTTGCACTTAATTGTTACTATGTGGACGATTACGCTACGCTAATCACCCCTACATAAACACCCTCATAAAAAAAGCGAACCTAAGTTCGCTTTTTTTTATGTTCATTCAATTTAACTGCTAGGAGACGATGTCACAGAAATTGCTGCAGTACCTCTGTTCTCTAACCATTTACGAATACGATCAGCATCTGCTAAACGTGATTGCTTACTCTTAGCATCAAGAAATATCATCACGATAGGACGATCAGCGATATTCACTTGCATAACTAAACAACGACCTGCTTCAGAGATATACCCTGTTTTTTGCAGACCGATTTCCCATTCAGGATTTTCAATTAAACCATTTGAATTACGGTATTGCAGCATACGACCACCGGGGTCGACTGCATAACGACTATCAGTTGAATATTGACGAATCAAAGGATGCTTATGCGCTGCAATCACCAACTTAGCTAAATCACGCGCACTAGACACATTCGTACTTGAGAGGCCTGTGGAATCTGCAAAGCGCGAATTCACCATACCTAGCTCACGTGCTTTCGCATTCATTGCTTGTACAAATGCAGGTAAGCCACCAGGATAATGACGACCCAATGCAGAAGCAGCACGATTTTCAGAACTCATTAAAGCAATATGCAACATGTTGGAACGACTTAACTGTGAACCAACCCGCAAACGTGAATGACTGAATTTTTCACGATCAATATCATCTTCTGTCACTAGCAATTGTTCTTCTAAATCTTGGCCTGCTTCCACCACAACAAGACTAGTCATCAATTTAGTGATGGATGCAATTGGCAACGCCACAGCCGCATTTTTTTCAAACAAGACTTCATTGCTGCGTTGATCTAATACCAAAGCTACATTCGATTTCAGATCTAGCGGATCACGTGTCAGGCTTAACCCAGCCAGATCACCCGCACTCATTAGTGGAGGGACACCTGACAATGCAGTGGCATAGGCCACACGATGAAAACCACCTTTGCGTTTTAATGCAGCGGGGGACAGCTTAGCTGAACCCGAGGTGTGTTTAACGATGATTTTATTGGCAGCTTTAGACTTAACAACTTTACTAGAGCTTGCTTTTTTACCATGTACTTTTGAGTGCGACTTAGCATCTGTACGAGATGTGGTCGCAGCAACAACGATAGATGCAGGAGTAACAATAATTGCTAACAAAAATGAAACCCATAACCCGCGCGAAAAACGTCGCATCTGCTCTCTCCCAGCCCTGCCGTGATTTAAATTTGACATGAAGTGTAGCAAAATAGAAAAAAATCGCAAGAGAATTAAGATGTTAGCACTTCTAATTAAACAAAATTCTGATAGAAAATGCTCTTTTGTTAATTTTCTTAATTGTAAACTTTTCACTCACTTCATCAAAGACTGGTCAGAAAAAAGATTATTAGACAGGCAAGTTGCCTAAATTGCAGCAGCAATCGCCCGTCCTAAATCCGTCGTACTGGCCTTACCTCCCATATCGGCAGTAAAGGGAGCAAGTTGAGGACCGGCTGCTAAAGTAGTCTCAATTGCATGAACAATCGCTGCGCCCGCCTCGTGATAACCAAAATGTTCCAACATCATGGCGCCACACCAAATTTGTCCGATCGGATTAGCTAAGCCTTTGCCAGCAATATCAGGTGCAGAGCCATGCACTGGTTCAAAGAGGGAAGGAAACACGCCTTCAGGATTAATATTTGCCGATGGTGCAATCGCTATCGTACCGGTACACGCAGGACCGAGATCCGACAAAATATCGCCAAATAAATTAGAAGCCACCACCACATCAAACCAATCAGGATGCTGCACAAAATGCGCAGACAAAATATCGATATGGTATTTGTCCCACTTCACATCTGGATAATGCTGCGCCATAGCACTCACACGCTCATCCCAATACGGCATCGTGATAGATATACCATTCGATTTTGTAGCAGAGGTTAAATGCTTTTTAGGTCGACGCTGCGCAAGATCGAATGCATATTTAAGAATTCGATCAGTACCCTTACGTGAAAAAATACTTTGTTGAAAAACAATTTCACGCTCAGTACCTTCATACATACGTCCACCCACTGAAGAATACTCACCTTCCGTGTTTTCGCGTACGACATAAAAATCAATATCACCTGGCTTACGATGCGCGAGTGGTGAAGGTATACCTGGCATTAAACGACATGGACGTAAATTTACATACTGATCAAATTCACGTCGAAATAAAAGTAAAGACCCCCACAGTGAAATATGATCAGGTACTGTTGCCGGCCAGCCTACTGCTCCAAAATAAATAGCATCATGTTTGCCGATTAAATCTTTCCAGTTATCCGGCATCATTTTTCCATGCTTCAGATAATAGTCGCAGCTAGCAAAATCAAAATGCTCAAACCTCAAATCAAGATTAAATTTTCTAGCTGCAGCATCGAGTACGCGCAAACCTTCCGGTATAACTTCTTTACCGATGCCATCGCCAGCAATGACTGCAATTGATTTCATATGTTCAATCCAAAAATTGCACAAACCCTGAAACAGGTTCGCGCTCAGTAACTAATGAATTTTCTATCTTGCTCATATCTGCATAGCCTAACGCCATCCCACATACGAGTTGTTCGTTTTCAGGCAGAGCAAGCGATTCAGCAATCACGGCATGAAAAGGTGTAAACGCAGCTTGAGGACAAGTATCTAAACCTCTGGCGCGCGCTGCAACCATGATGTTTTGTAAAAACATACCGTAATCCAGCCAAGAGCCTTGCTCCATGATGCGATCTATCGTAAAAATTAAACCTACCGGTGCATCAAAGAAGGTGTAATTACGACCATGCTGTGCTTGCATACCAGCTTTATCATCACGAGTTAAACCCACTAAAGCATATAAATCCCAACCTACTTTTCTTCTACGATCCACATAGGGTGCAACCCATTTGCGTGGATAGTATTGATACTCTTCCGTATGCTTACCTGCCTGCTCAGGATCAAGATAAGCATGCAAAATATCATCTGATAATTTTTTTAAACTAGCGCCCGTTAATACACGCACTTTCCATGGCTGGGTGTTAGATCCGGATGGTGCACGTGCTGCCACTTGTAAAATTTCTTCTACTTCTGCACGTGGAATAGGTTGAGGAAGAAAAGCACGTATGGATCGACGTGAAGTTATTGCAGCATCGACTGCGGCTTGTTCTGTTGATTGCATTTTTTAATCCTCTGATTTTTTATAATGTGATCGTTTCTAATAAAGCACGCGTGGCTGCTGGCATGGATATCGATTTACGCGTCAATCTATCTACATACACATGTACAAAGTGTCCTTGCGCAGCAACTTGATCATCATCCCCACGAAAGATACCAACTTCATAGCGCACACTGGAATTACCTAATTTACTGACACAGAGTCCTGCTGTCACGAGTTCAGGAAAAGTCACAGGCGCAAAATAATTACAATGACTTTCAATCACCAAACCTATCGCCTCACCTTGATGTATATCTAAGGTGCCATGTGAAATTAAGAATTGATTGACTACCGTATCAAACCATAAGTAATACACCACATTATTCACATGGCCGTATGCATCGTTATCCATCCAACGCGTCGTAATAGGATAAAAATGTTTAAAATCTTGTCGGGTTTTAGGTGTCTCGCGCATTATTTTTTTACAACAAATGCCACGCCTGTCACCGCAAGCAGCATGCCGGCAATGCCAATGAGCGTGAACGTTTCAGAAAACAACAACCAAGCTAGCATCGCCGTGAGTGGTGGCGTGAGATACATCAAGCTAGAAACATGGGTTGCTGCGTTATTGCGTATCAGGGCATACAACAAAAACATGGCGCCTATTGATAATGCCAATATAGACCATAACAATGCCACTATAAAACGCGGCGTCCATTGTACTGTGACCAGGGAAAAATTTAGATCTTCCAGCCATATGGCAAAGGGCAAAGTAATCACTAAGGAAGCAGTAAATTGTATGATCGCGCCAGACCGCAAATCAAATCGTGGGCAATATTTTTTTTGATACAGCGTACCTGCTGTAATTGCAAATAAAGCCATCACACATAAAAATACCGTCAAACTCGTCACACCTTGTAAAGTCATTTTATTTGAGACGACTAAAGCAACACCACCCAAACCTAAGACTAAACCACACCACTGACGTAAGCGAACTTTTTCACCTACAAAGCCAGCTGCAAATCCTGTCAATAAAGGTTGCAAACCCACGATCAATGCAGACAAACCAGCAGGCATACCAAACTTAATCGCACACCACACACCAGATAAATAACCCGCCTGCACCAACACTCCAGCAAAAGCAATATGCCACATGCTACCTTTAGGCCAATCAGCACGCATGAAAATAGCCAGAGGCACTAAAAGAACTAATACACCTACATAGCGTAAAGTAAGAAAAGTGAGAGTGGGTGCAAAAGGCAAACCTAATTTCGCTACAATAAAACCAGTACTCCATATCAGTACAAACAACAACGCCGTACTATATTCAGCGCCTAGTTTTTTGATTAGTGCGATAGAAGAAGTGATAACGAGTGAATTCAATTCTGCTCCGTTTATACTGACTTACAAAAAGAATCTGCGATCACTACTGTTTGCAAATGTATGGCTACAGTTTGTTCTATTTCTTTACCATATCCTCCTGCCATCGCAATCGCAATCGGAATACCACGATCACGCGCCACCTCACAAACTAAACGATCACGAGCCGCTAATCCTTCACTGGTTAAACTAAGCTTACCTAGCCTATCATTTTCATGTACATCTGCACCTGCCAGATAAATGATTAAATCTGGTGAAAAATGCGCAAACAAATCATCTAACGCATTATTAAGCTCGGTTAAATACATGGCATCTGTCGTGCCATCTTCTAAAGCGATATCTTTATCACTCTCTGCTTTCACAAAGGGATAATTATTTCTTGCATGAATCGACAAAGTAAAAATCGCATCATCACGCGCTAAGATAGAAGCCGTTCCATTCCCTTGATGCACATCGAGATCCACAATCGCTACACGGGATACACGACGTTCTGCCACCATTAAACGTGAAGCGATTGCAGCATCATTAAAAATACAAAATCCTTCTCCACGATCGGCATGCGCATGATGCGTACCGCCCGCTAAATTAACGGCAACACCATCTTCAAATGCAGCGCGACAAGCAGCAATCGTGGCACCGGTTGCGCGACGTGATCGCTCTACCATCTCTAACGACCAAGGAAAGCCAATCGCTCTTTGCTCTTCTGCCGTGAGTAAACCATGTGCCACACGATGAATATAATCAGGATGATGGGCTAAAGCCAACACACCATCTGTCGTATACGGCGCTTCCATGAAATGCGCATGCGGCAGTGCTGCTTCTACTGCCTCACGCAATAAGCGATATTTCTGCATAGGGAAGCGATGCCCAGCTGGCAGAGGCAATACAAATTTATCGCTATATATAATCTTCAAGGGAAGGACTCAAGAGATGTAATGCAGTATTGATAATATTGCAAGTATGATGACACTTACTCACAAAACTGCGCTATGAAAAAATGCCGTCGAGTCTAGCATGCAAGCTCAAAACAAATTTGCACACTGCAAATTGAATTCCACAAAAAACGCTTTGACAAAAGCATGAATAATTTTCATCTGATGCATCGCAAAAATACGCATTAGGAGTTCATTAGCGTCTAGTCAAGAAAACGCTTACCCACAAAAGGTAGGCATCCATACTAGGTTTCAAGTAAACTACTTACATTAAAAAATCTTGATCGTATTTAAATTTCATACAGCACTTAGATGTTCAAGAATCCATACGTAAAAACACGCTTTGAAAACAAATAACACCGTCCTGCAATAACAATAAAAAATCACAGCATGTTCTCTCTTACTCCAGCTTTTACCATTGCTTGCTCCACCATCCTCTATCTAGGATTTTTCATATTAAATGAAGCATTTTTCTCTGGATTAGAATTTAACATAGGAGTGAATTGGATTTTTTTACCCGCAGGAATGCGTTTACTCTGCACGCTTTTATTTGGATTAGAGGGCGCAATAGGTTTATTCATTGCAGGGCTTATCGTTATTAATTTTTATTTCCCAAGTTTTGATTTGATCACAGGCATAGGCGCTGCCTTCATCACTGCGGGCGCACCTTATTTAGTTTATCGACTAGCACTCTCACGCGGCTTGTCGCCCTCATTAGAAAAAATCACACCTAAAACTTTAGGCATACTGATACTAATCTACGCAATTACCAGTCCTTTATCACATCAATTATGGTTTGCACTCAGAGGATTTTCACCAGACATTTTGTCTGCTTTTTTTGCTATGTTTGTTGGTGATCTGTTAGGCACACTCATCATTATTTACAGCATAAAGCTATTTCTCGCTTTGCTAAGAATGAGACAATCTAAACGCATTTAGTCTGCATGCGGCGCAATGTATTAAACCGTATATAACTCGTTTTCTCGGACGATGTCGCAACGCTAATCGTCCCTACAAACCCTGCCTATAAATTTTCGTAGCGTATTCGTAAGGGGCTATTATTATTTTATTTATTCGCTATCGCTACATATTCCTGCTTTAACTTATCTAATCCCGCAAGCATACTGTCATAGGCTTGTTCGCACTGTGTTGGCTCACCTTTTACACCCAACTCGATATGGCGCCTACGCTGCGCATCTCCTACGCTAGGCAAGCTAAACACTTTCACATTTGGGAATGCTGTTTCTATGGTTTCCATTAATGGCGTGAGAGTTGATTCCATTGATTCATACACAAACACCGATTTTTCTACATAAGCATGTTGATGGAATAAATGCGCGTAATGTGTATCTAATACCCAATTCATCATAGGCTCTGCCATCACAGGAAATCCAGGCACAAAATAATGAGCACCACCTGTTGCATGAGTGATTGAAAAACCCGGAATCTTATTAAAAGAATTAGGAATGATTTCCGCACCCATAGGAAACTCACCCATTTTCAATCTATGTATATTATCTTCGGCTGAATAGTTAGGCTCTTTGCCTGCCTCACGTGCCACATCAGCGATGCGTTCATTAATTTTTTTCTGCGCTTCTGGATGTAAAACTAAATCCTCACCTAAAGCACGCGCTGCACATAAGCGAGTGTGATCATCTGGCGTAGCACCTATGCCACCACAAGAAAACACCACATCATTACTCGCAAAGGTACGCTTCAAGGTTGCAGTGATGCGATCAGGATCATCACCTATGTATTCTGCCCAGCCTAATTGCAAACCACGCGCAGTGAGTAATTCTATAAATTTTGCGAGATGTTTATCCGTACGCTTACCCGATAAAATTTCATCGCCTATGATGATGATGCCAAATGCCATGTTGCAGCCTATGTAATATTTAATAAAACTATGTAATCTTAAGAAGATTAATTCTTAAAAAATCAATGCTCACTGCAACCAGTAAAGTTGATGTTTATCTTATTTCTCAACATTATAAAATAAGCATGAAAAGTTTAAGCAACACGAAGAGATTGCTTCTTACTGCTACAATTCTGCCTCTTTATCGATCTACAAAAAAGGAAAATCATGTCTATGATCATGACCGCCTCCGGGCTGCAATACGAAGACCTCAGCGTTGGTGACGGTGAAGAAGCCAAGGCGGGTGATTATGTGAGTGTGCACTACACTGGCTGGATACAAAATCCCGATGGTACAGCAGGTGAAAAATTTGATTCTAGTCATGATAGAGATCAGCCTTTTGAATTTGATCTCGGTGAAGGTCAAGTAATTAAAGGATGGGATCAAGGCGTACAAGGTATGAAAATCGGAGGCAAACGTAAATTAATCATTCCTTCCGATTTAGGCTATGGCGCGTATGGTGCTGGCGGTGTCATTCCACCGCATGCAACGCTGATTTTCGATGTAGAGTTACTTGGTGTGTAATTCATACTGAGACGCGGGAGTCTCTCGCGTCTCAAGCCTGTAGCATTTTTATGCTTCACCCGCAAAAACCTTGCGCATATTTTTAGATACTTGCTCTTCAATTTTTGATGCAAAACCTTTTAGCATAAAGCCTAATTTAATTTCTAATTGCGCTTGATTGTCTAATAATGCTAGCGATCCTGATACACCGCTGCGCTCAAACTTCAACAAATCTCCTTCCCAAGTTGTCGTCATTTCATAATCTAATTCCATTTGCGCTGCGACTTTTCTAGCTGCTTGACGCGCTTCATCCAATGACAAATTATGTTCTTGAATTATTTTTATATCCGACATGATTATTTCCTTAGGCTTTGCTAAATTTTTTATTATGCTGACTCGGGATTGAGTAAATTCGGTGGCGTTTTACCTGATAACGCAGCGATTAAATTATCTGCTGCACAATTTGCCATAGCACGACGAGCAGACTCTGTTGCGCTACCTATATGCGGAGTCAGCACCACATTCGTACAGTTTAAAAATTCTTGATTAAAAGCGGGTTCGTTTTCAAACACATCTAAACCTGCTGCTGCAATTTGTCCGCGCTGGAGCGCAGCGATTAAAGCTGCATCATCCACAATACCACCACGTGCAATATTTATTAAGGTAGCAGTTGGCTTCATCAAAGCGATTTCAGCAGCGCCTATGTAATGATGCACAGCAGGTGAATATGGTAATACTAAAATGATGTGATCAGCTTCTTGTAATACCTGATCACGGCTTTTATATTGCGCATGATTAGCATAGGCTTCTTGCTCTGGTGTTAATTGTGAACGATTGTGATACACAACCTTCATATCAAAGCCCATAGAACGACGTGCTATCGCTTGCCCTATCCTACCCATACCAATAATACCTAGCGTAGATCCATAGACATCTGCTCCTAGAAAGCCATCGTAGGTCAATTTCTCCCACTTACCTGCTCGAAGAAAATGTTCTGATTCGGTTACACGACGAGCCGTTGCCATTAACAAGGCCCAAGCAAAATCTGCTGTAGTTTGATTCAATACATCCGGTGTATTCGTAACCTTAATACCAGCATTAGTCGCAGCAGCTACATCAATGTTGTTATAGCCCACTGCCATATTGCACACTGCTTTTAGTTGAGTACAGGCTTGCATGAATTTAGCCGAAATTCGATCAGCAGGATTAGAAAAGATGCCGTCTTTATCATGACATTTTTCTATCAGTTCAGCTTCACTATAAATTTTATCGCTAATATTTGAGTCAACCTCAAATACTTTTTCTAAGCGTTGAATCACATCAGGAAAAATAGCGCGGGTAATTAAAATCTTAGGCTTCATTCTGGCTATGTTTTGTCATTAAAGCGTATTTACCAAAATAACATGAACACGATAGGGACCATGTGCGCCTAAGACGATGGTCTGTTCAATATCACCCGTACGAGATGGGCCAGAAATAAAATTCGTCGCACGCGGTAATTCGCCACGCTCAGCTTTTGCTAAAGCAAACGCATCTTCAATACCTGCAACAATGCGTGCTTTAGGTACGATAGCAATATGCGTCTCAGGTAGTAGGGCGGCAGAAGCAAATGTGTCCGGTCCTGATAACAACATCAGCGTGCCGGTTTCAGCGACTGCGCAAAAGCATCCGGTAATACCGACTAAATCTTCATTGATTGGCGGACGAAACGCCACGCCTATTCCTGCAGTCTGCCAAGGCAAGCCATCCAGTGTCTTCCAAGCGACGGCCGTTTTACCAACACCTAGGCTTTCGAGATAACGCGCAGCAGCGGCAGGTACATCCGCCAAAGTTGCTACTTCGTCTAGCGTTTGCGAAGTACGTAAGGCTTGCTCACGAAAACGCTGAACTAAATCATGACCCAAATCTGGCCGCGGTCCACTTACATGATGCGCTAAGTAGTCTTGAACCTGATCCAGCTCAGACTGCTGCGTAGTCGGAGCACGTTGTTGGGCTTTTCTGATGCGAGCAAAAATCGCCGCACGGGCTGATGAAGTCTCCATAATTCCCTCTAAAATCGTTAACGAATTTTATCCCACGAGACTTCAGTCGCCCTAGAGCCGTGGCGTGATTTAATTTCAGAGTAGTCAATTAAATAATTCAAGAACCACAACTCTCAAAATTGAATTTACATATTCAAAAAACATCTAAGTGCGGTTTGTGACAAGCTGATATTTGCCTTAAAATACAACGCTTTGTGACATCAGCTAGCTTGATCTTCGTTTATCCCTGCCAGTTGCAGTGATTTGTTTCAAAAATACTTACAAAACAGGACTTTTATGACTCACGTTGTGACCGAATCTTGCATCCGCTGCCGTTATACGGATTGCGTTGATGTTTGCCCGGTAGACTGCTTTCGCGAAGGCCCAAATTTTCTCACCATTGATCCTGATGAATGCATCGATTGTGCGGTTTGTGTAGCAGAGTGCCCAGTCAATGCGATCTATGCCGAAGAAGACGTACCTGCTAATCAACAGCAATTCATTAAATTGAATATCGAATTAGCACGTAAATGGCCTTCCATCACTAAATCGAAAGCGCCGCTGCCAGAAGCCGATCAGTGGAAAGACACTGAAGCCAAGCTGGAATTTCTCGAGCGTTAATTCGCTTATGACTCTTTGCTAGTTTTGTTTTATCGTCTCATCGACCCCGGCTTAAAGCCGGGGTTGGCTTTTTCTAAGAATCCCTTTGCAGCGTAGTTTGCTCAGTAATTAAAAATCATTTTACAAAATAGGTAAGTAGTATGAATGCACAAACGAACTCCACACCCATAGAAACTGATGCAGTCATCGTCGGCGCTGGCCCTGTTGGACTATTTCAAGTATTTGAACTTGGTCTTTTAGAGATCAAAGCACATGTGATTGATTCACTCGCTTCTGTTGGCGGTCAATGCGTAGAACTCTATCCAGACAAACCGATTTACGACATTCCTGCAGTGCCAGTTTGTACCGGCCAAGAGTTAACAGATAATTTGCTTAAACAAATCGAACCGTTTGAGCCTACTTTCCATCTTGGACAAGAAGTCACGCTGGTTCAAAAACGTGATGATGGTCGTTTTGATTTACAAACATCGATAGGCACACAATTCATCACAAAAACTATTTTCATCGCTGCCGGTGTTGGTTCTTTCCAACCTCGCACCATTAAAGTCGATGGCATAGAAGTGTTTGAAGGTAGCCAACTGTTTTATCGTGTGAAAGATCCTGCGCGTTTTGCCGGTCGCAATATTGTTATTTGCGGTGGTGGTGATTCTGCACTCGATTGGGCACTCAACTTGCAAGACAAGGCTGAGTCTGTGATTCTGTTACATCGTCGTGATGATTTTCGCGCTGCGCCAGCATCGGTCGCAAAGATGAAAGAATTATGTGACGCTTATGAAATGCAACTCGTCATTGGACAAGTTTCAGGCTTTGAAACCAAAGATGACAAGCTGAGTGAAATCAAAGTCACTGGTGCTGATGGTGTAACACGTCGTATGCCACTCGATGACTTGCTCGTATTCTTTGGACTCTCACCTAAATTAGGTCCTATCGCAGAATGGGGTTTAGAAATAGAACGTAAACAACTGGCAGTCGATACAGAAAAATTTGAAACCAATATCCCAGGTATTTTTGCTGTGGGTGATATCAACACCTATCCTGGTAAGAAAAAATTAATTCTGTCTGGCTTCCATGAAGCTGCTTTAGCTGCATTTGGTGCTGCACCTTATATTTTCCCTGAAAAGAAAATTCATATGCAGTACACCACGACCTCACCTAAGCTACATAAAATTCTTGGCGTGGAAAGTCCAGTATTTGATTAAACCTATTACTAGTCTTCTAGAAATTAAAAATCCGACCAGTTGTGAAACTGGTCGGATTTTTTTATTCCTTACACAAAAAACACGTTGTACAACTAACTCGCAACTACCGCGCAATTGAAGTGAATTTAACGCCCAACACGCGCTGCAAGCTCACCGATGATGCCGCGTCTAAATGCAAGCACACAGATCACAAAAATCAAACCGGTCACCATCGTCACTGATTCACCTATGGTATTAAACCATTCTATGTTGGTGATGCTTGCTAACCATGTTCCAAAATCACCTAACTTGTTTTCTAAAGCGATGATGACAATCGCACCAACCACAGGACCAACTAAAGTACCTAAACCACCCACCAAAGTCATTAATACAACCAAGCCTGACATAGACCAATGTACATCCGTCAAGGTTCCAAAACCTAAAACGACAGCTTTGGTAGAGCCTGCTAGACCAGCAAGTGATGCTGACAAAACAAAGGCAAGTAATTTATAGCGTTCTACGTCGTAGCCTAAAGAAATCGCACGCGCCTCATTTTCGCGTATCGCTTTTAATACTTGTCCAAACGGCGAATGAATAATACGCACAATGAAAAGAAACGCTGCAATCACAATCGCTAATACAACGTAATACATCACGATATCGTTTTTCAGATCGAGTAATCCTAGTAATGATCCACGCGGTATAGATTGCAAACCATCTTCACCACCTGTGAATGGCGCTTGTAAGAAAACAAAGAACAGCATTTGCGCTAATGCTAAGGTGATCATAGTGAAATAAATACCCTGACGACGTATCGCTAAACCACCAATAATTAAACCTAAACCGGCAGCGCATACTGTGCCTATCAAGATACCAATTTCAGTTGGCAACCCCCACACTTTTAATGCATGGCCTGCGAAATAAGAAGCACCACCAAAAAATGCAGCATGGCCAAAAGACAGCAAGCCTGTGAAACCAATTAATAAGTTAAACGCACACGCAAACAAAGCGAAACATAAAATCTTCATCAGCAGTACGGGATACAACACAGCAGGCGCAATCAGTGCAGCGATTAATATGCCTACATAAGCAATTTTTTTCATCATGTTGTCCAACTCCTTATTTCTCGCGACCGAACAGACCAGCAGGTCTGATCAATAAAACGATGGCCATCACAATGAAAACCACAGTTGCAGATAATTCTGGATAAAACACTCTGGTCAAACCTTCAATCACACCTAAGCCTAAGCCGGTCACGATGGAGCCTAGTATCGAGCCCATACCACCAATGACCACCACTGCAAATACTGTAATGATGAGATTTGAACCCATTAAAGGAGAGACTTGTAATACAGGTGCAGCGAGTACACCTGCAAAACCTGCAAGTGCCACACCAAAGCCATAAGTGAGCGTCACCATCAAGGGTACATTCACACCAAATGCTTCTACCATTTTTGGATTTTCAGTACCTGCACGCAGATAAGCACCTAAGCGTGTTTTCTCAATCACAAACCATGTGAGTAAACATACAACTAGTGAAGCTAATACTACCCAAGCTCTATAGTTAGGCAAAATCATGAAGCCTAGATCTGTTGCACCTCGCAATGCTGCGGGTACAGAATAAGGCTGACCTGAAACACCATAAAAGGAACGGAACACACCTTCCAACATGAGTGTGACACCAAATGTGAGTAATAAACCATAAAGGTGATCGAGTTTATATAACCACCGCAACATAGTTTTTTCTATGATGATGCCAAACACACCTACTAACAGAGGCGCGACGATTAACATAATCCAATAGCTCACACCAAAATACTGCAAGCCCATCCACGCAATAAAAGCACCCATCATATAAAGAGCACCATGCGCAAAATTAATCACATTCAGTAAACCAAAAATGACAGCCAAACCTAGCGATAACATGGCATAAAAAGAACCGTTCACTAGACCTAATAATAATTGGCCTAGGAAGGCAGAAATAGGGATTCCGAAAATTTCCATGTTCTATCCTAAACACCTAATAATTCATTTAATACAGCGGTCTTGCTCTCTAATTCAGCAGCAGCAAATTTTTCTACAATTTGACCATGCTCCATGACATAGAAGCGGTCTGCTAAGGGAGCAGCAAAACGGAAATTCTGTTCTACCATGACGATGGTGTAACCCTTGGCTTTCAAGGTCAGTATCATGCGCGCTAAGGCTTGCACAATCACTGGCGCTAAGCCTTCTGAAATTTCATCTAATAAGAGTAAGCGTGCACCTGTTCTTAATATGCGTGCTACTGCTAACATTTGTTGTTCACCACCAGATAAGCGTGTGCCTTGGCTATCGCGTCTTTCCTCTAAGTTAGGAAACATTTTATAAATCTCTTCAACTGACATACCTTGCTCAGTTTGTGAGACCACAGGAGGCAGTAAGAGATTTTCTTCTGCAGATAGAGAAGAAAAAATTGCGCGCTCTTCAGGGCAATAACCCACACCGAGATGCGCAATACGATAAGTGGGTAAGTGTATGGACTCCACACCATTAATTTTTATTGAGCCTTCACGTCGTCCAGTTAACCCCATCATGGCACGTAAAGTCGTAGAACGACCTGCACCATTACGACCTAACAAGGTCACAACTTCACCTTGTTCAACTGATAGATTCACATCATGCAAAATATGTGATTCACCATACCATGCTTGCAGATGACGAATTTCTAATGCGCTAGTCATCAATGCGCTCCTTCTAAGCTTGCACTACTACCCATATACGCTTCCAAGACCTGCGGATTTTGCGACACTGTTTTGTAATCACCTTCCGCTAAAATCGCGCCCCGCTGGAGTACAGAGATACGATCACAAATACCTGATACCACACCCATATTATGTTCAACCATGAGTATGGTTCTACCCTTAGCCACTTTTTTAATTAAGTCCGTCACGCGTTGCACATCTTCATGTCCCATACCTTGGGTTGGTTCATCTAACAACATGAGTTCAGGTTCCATGGCAAGCGTGGTAGCGATTTCTAAAGCACGCTTACGTCCATAAGGAAGATCAACAGTAATACTGTCTGCAAATGCAGATAAATCTACTTCCTCTAACAAAGCCATTGCACGTGCATTTAATTGATCGAGAGATTTTTCACTTTTCCAAAAATGAAATGCCGTCCCTAACTGTCGCTGTAAACCGATACGCACATTTTCCAATACTGATAAATGTGGAAACACTGCAGAAATTTGAAATGATCGAATAATTCCCATGCGAGCAATTTGCGCGGGCTTAGCAGCGGTAATATCCTGACTGTTAAATAAAATCTGGCCTGAACTAGGTTCAATAAATTTAGTCAGCAAATTAAAACACGTGGTTTTACCTGCACCATTCGGACCTATCAAAGCATGAATATGTCCACGCTGTACTTGCAAGTTCACATTATCGACAGCGATAAATCCTTTGAATTCGCGCGTTAACTGTTTTGTTTCTAAGATGACGTCTGCCATCATGTCTCCAGATTAAAGTTTGATACTTTTAATAGCGTGTTTCGCCAGACTCCAGCGATGTGTTTCATTCGGGCCGTCATACACTCTGAAAGAACGGGCATCGGCAAAAATACGCGCAACGATAGTTTCATGTGTCATACCAGAGCCGCCTAAAATTTGCGCACTGCGATCAATCACGCGCCAAATAGCTTCAGAAGAAATCACTTTAGCAGCACTCGATTCACGTGTTCCTAAATGTCCCTGATCTAATACCCATGCACAATGCAAAATAGATAGGCGTGTTATGTGCATATCCATTTCATTATCTGCCAACATAAAACCAACACCCTCATGCTGACCTAATGTTTTCCCAAAAGCTTGACGCTGAGCTGCATAACGTAAAGCGACATCATGTGCACGTCTTGCCGCTCCTAGCCAACGCATGCAATGGGTGAGTCGCGCAGGTGAAAGTCTGACTTGCGCATATTTAAATCCTTCACCCACCGCACCTAATACATTTTCTTCCAGTACGCGCAGATTCGTAAATCGCACTACACCATGCCCACCCACAAAACAGGTATCGAGTGCATCCATGGTGCGTTCTACCTCTATGCCCGGTGCATCCATATCAGATAAAAACATGGTGGCACTGCCATCTTCAAGCTTGGCCATGATAATAGCGAACGCTGCTCCATTGGCACCAGTTATGAGCCACTTGACGCCGTTAATGATGAAATCTTTTCCATCTTTAACTGCAATGGTTTGTAACATACTGGGATCAGCACCCGCACCAGGCGCAGGTTCAGTCATACAAAAACAAGAGCGTGTTTTACCTGCAGCCAGGGGACGCAACCAACGTTCTTTCTGGGCTGGTGTACAGATTTCTTCCATCATGTGCATATTGCCCTCATCTGGGGCAAAAATATTCATCGCAACTGGACCCAGTGGTGAATAGCCTGATTCTTCAAACACTATCGCTTTGGCGATGTGCGAGAGACCTAATCCACCATATTCAGGCGATACATGCACGGATAAGAGTCCGGCCTTGATTGCTTTCGCAACCAATTCATTACGCAGATCTTCAGTTGGTCCATGGGGAGTGCAGCGTGCATCCCCTTCCATAGGAATGACCTGCTCGGCGATAAATTGGCGCGTCCTTTGCTGCAAGTCGACCAACTCAGCCGAGAGTGTGAAATCCATGCCCTGCCTCCTGATAGATACTGATTGAAATGCAGCAAAGTGCAACAAATCAGATAATTAAATTTTATTTTTAGTAACGCACATCGTCCAACTGGTGCTGCGCTGTAAGTCCGACAACTTATGCTATTTCTGAAAAATTTCAAACAGCTTTCTTAGATATTTACTTAAATAAGCGATGGCTGCCTCAACATACGGAGGGTGGTAAATACAATCCAATCTGATTAATTTTTAGTATTGTCAGGTTTAGAATAAAGTCCGTTCCACGAAATCCCGCTATTCAGGCTAGAATTAAGCTATTCAATCAGCAAACTATGGAATTTAGTCATGTCCAGAATGACCGCTTTATTTGGCGACATCAGCAATATTATTAGTCTTGCAATCACACCGGCATTTTTATTACTTGGTGTGTTCATGCATATGCGCATACTAAATAATCGGCTCAACAGAATAAATGACCGCACTGAATTCTTACATGCATTGCAAATGAGCCCGCAAGGCATGAGTAGAAACTATCATCATGAATTATCTGTACTGCAACGCCGCATGAATGTTATACATAAAGCTAATCTGTTTGCAGCAAGCTGTGTAGTGATCGTATGCAGTGTCGTCATTGCTTTATTAATTGACGATGTATTTCAACTCAGATTAGATACGCTGATTGCATTTTTATTTGTGTTTTCTATGCTTTTACTCATCGCAAGTTTTAGTCTTTTCTTGCATGAGATTTTTATTGCGAGCCATTCATTACCTGCAACAGCAGTGCACAGACAACGTCAATTTGAAAACCTAACTTGAAATATAAATACAGAGTCAGTATCTATATCAAGCATGGACATTAAATCTTTGCTGCATATGCTCTAAGCCGACTTTAGATAAGACTTGTTGTAAACGCTCAGTTGGTTTACGTCTAGGTAGATTTTTGTAAGTAGCGATAATCAGTTCATTCTTCATAGAATGCTCCCAACCGACTAATTCTGTCACACTCACCTGATAGCCATGTGCTTCTAACTGCAAACAGCGCAATACGTTTGTGAGTTGGCTACCAAATTCACGTGTGTGAATAGGATGACGCCAAATCTCAGTCAATGGATCGTGCAATTGCTGACTTTTTATTTTTCTTAATTCCCCCGCCACTTCAGCCTGACAACACGGCACTACCACGACAAACTGCGCCTTCTTTTCTAAAGCAAAATGAATCGCATCATCAGTCGCTGTATCACAGGCATGTAAAGCAGTCACTATATCTACGGTCTTTGGTAACTCAGGAGTATGAATCGCTTCTGCCACTGTTAAATGCAGAAATGACATGCGCGCAAATTCACATTGTTTAGCTAAGGCACGTGAATTTTCCACTAATTCTTGTCGACTTTCTATGCCATAAATATGCGAGGCATCTTGTAGTGATTTAAAAAATAAATCATACAAAATAAAACCAAGATAAGATTTTCCAGCGCCATGATCAACTAAGGCAATAGGATGATTTTGCTGCGCAAGTTGCTTAAGTAGTGGTTCTATAAATTGAAATAAATGATAGACCTGCTTAAGTTTACGTCGGCTATCCTGATTCATTTTTCCATCACGAGTCAGAATATGTAGAGCTTTAAGTAATTCTATGGATTGTTCTGGCTTGATGTCGACCATGATAGTAATTAGCGTGCTTATTGTTGAAACAAGCCTGCATGATAGCAAAACTGGTTCTAATGTCGACTATAGGATTTACAGGCTCAGCTACCTATCCGACCTGCAAGAACTATCAAGTGCTGATAAGAGATAATTTATCGCGCAAATACTCATCACTTTCTACCTCAGTCATTGGATGACCAAACAGAAAGCCTTGATAAATGTAACAACCAAGCGCATCAAGAAATGCTTGCTGCTCTTGATTTTCTACACCTTCAGCAATCATTTCTAATTTCAAGCTTTGTGCAAGTACGGCGATCGTTCGAATGATGGCAGCATCTTTTTCTTGTGTTGCGCTATTTGTGAAGAAAGAACGATCTATCTTCAACTCATCAATCGGTAAATTACCTAGATAGGATAGAGAAGAATATCCAGTACCAAAATCATCTAATGAAAAACGTACCCCTAGTGCTTTAAGTTCCATCATTTTCGATATGGCTACATCAACTTCATCCACTAACATGCTTTCGGTAAGTTCAAGTTTCAGTCGATAAGGGTTGGCTCCAGTTTCTCCAATCAACTTCTTTATTGTCTCAACAAAATTAGGCAATCTAAAATGTCGAATACTAATATTCACAGCTAAACTTAAAGCTGCAGTTGCAGGATACTCACTCCACTTGACTAAGGTCTGACATGCTTGCAGTAATGCCCACTCACTAATAGGAACAATTAAGCCTGTTTCTTCAGCAAGCGAAATAAATTCTGCAGGCAAAATCAAACCACGATCGGGATGTTGCCAACGCAATAAAGCTTCAAAGCCTTTTAACTCTCCATGTGCCAAGACTTGCGGCTGATAGTGCAATACGAATTCTTCATTGCGTAATGCTCTACGTAAGTCAGCTTCTATGGAAGCACGCCGCGATATGAGTGTCTGCATGGTCGGATCAAAAATACTGTAATTGTTTTTGCCCTGCGCTTTAGTTTGATACATCGCCATATCAGCGCGTTGCAGTATTTCTGTTACGGTATCTATCTCAGGATTAAAGAAATAAATACCCAGACTAGCTGCACTAAAGTGCTCATGGGTAGAAACCATGTAAGACTGCTCCATAGCTTTTAGAATTTTTTTTGCAATTTTTTCTACCGCAGTTTTAAAACTTTCAAATTTTTCACTTTCATTTTGCAACACCACAACAAACTCATCACCACCTAAACGTCCAACTAAATCATTTTGTCTAACTGAATTCAATAATCTTTTAGCGACTATTTTTAAAAAATCATCACCGACCTCATGACCAAAGGTGTCATTCAGTGTTTTAAAATTATCTAAATCAATGAAGATTACAGCACTAACTGAACCCTCATAGTCTGCTGAGTCTATCAATTCCTGCAAATAACTGATTAATCTACGTCGGTTCGGTAATCCAGTTAAGGCATCATAAAAAGCTAATCGCTGTATCTCTTCTTCACCTCGTCTGCGCTGAGTGATGTCAATCATGATGCCGCGCAATCCAGTTACCTGCTCGTCCTCATCAATAATTACAGAACCAATCTCAGCTACCCAGAAATAATCACCACCTTTATTTCTGAAACGATATTCGCAACTGTATTCGTTACCGGTTGCTACAGCTTCATTGCGTATTCTACGTACACGTCCACTATCTTCAGCATGCATATTTATTACACTAAAATTTCTGTAATACCATTCACTTAGCGTATGACCAAAAAACCGCACTGCTTGCGGTGAAACAAAGGTAAAACGAAAATCAGGTAAAGCCAATTCCCAAGAAATTGCATGTACGCTTTCTATTAATAAGCGATAACGCAGTAGTAATTCATCTCGATTTTTATTCTCTAATTGCAAACGATCATGCTGCTGATTTAATACATCCAGCATATGATTCACAGAATGCGCCAAACTGGCAACCTCATCCTTTCCTTCGACTGGAATTCTAGTCCCACTAAATCCATTGCTCACTACTGTACGGGAAAATACTTCAAGCTCTCTGAGTTGACGTGTCAAAGTTAATGACAAACGACGACCTAATAAAAAAATAAAAAATGCAACAAATAAAGAAATACCAAGATAGATGCCAACTTCCAGCGCATGGTCAACGATAGAAGTTTTTCGTTCACGAGCAATCACTCGGAAATTAAGTTTTGATAAAGGATTAGGTAACGTGACAGCTGAGCTCACTACATAAGAATCACGTTCTTCAAGCAAATTTCCGGGCCAATCTAGATAAGCTATGCCAGAGTTGATGATGTTTTTTAGTGCGAATTTATATAACAAAGCACCCTCAGCCTGATTGGAACGAGGAGGATAAATCAATTCAATCACAATGACTTCTAAACCTGATGCTCCATCTTGAATTGCTGCATCTTCTTTGCCTTGATACAGTCTCTCTGCCATCCACTTTTTTTCAAGTTCAGTAAAATTTTCTTGGCCATTACTTGTTATCTCATTCGCCGTATAGTCAACTAATAAAATCGAAACAGGTTGTCCATTAATGCTTTTAATACTACTAACATAGGGATGCAGATAAGAGTCTTTATTTTTAGAATCAATTACAGCAGAAACCAATAAACTACCATTTGCCATTTCATTCATATTCAAAGCAATCGCACCGATCGTTGCTGCAACCTGAGCTGCACCTGCTTCAGCTTCTTTCTTTTGTAGTGCTCTACTCGCTACCTCGGATTGGACACTTAATAACCATCTTGAAGTAAAACCTGTGATGAGTAAAACCACGAATGCTAATAGAGCGGCTAATAAAGCAAAACGCTTCGTTAAGCTAGTTTTAACTAGTTCGTCTTTCCAGTTAAGCAGTATTTTCTTCATTGCTGCATCAACGCACCGTCAGAGCGAGCCGGTGCGAAATAGAAAGGCAGATAGCTTGTACTAATTAATACAAGCCTTACAACTTTTCTCAACAAAGTATTTACGGGGTGCAGCAAGATGGTCACCTTAAAGAAACTAAAAGTAGGCTTTAAGGATACATTTATTAAACTGACATAAGTAATAAAGAATCGTTTATTTTTAGTTATTTATACATTTATGTGAATAAAGTCTCGAAAAATTGATCGAATATTGATTTAATTATTATTTTTGTAAAACATAATCTCCAGGTGCGGCTGGCAATCCCTGTATGAAAGGCTCTGCGATTTGGTTTGCCACTTTCTTAGATTGAGCGTGTTCTAGCCAAGCTGTCCATGCTGGCCACCAAGACCCCTCAACATAATGCGAGACTTGTAACCATGCCTCTGGATCCGTATAGCGATCTGCATGGGGACAAAGACCTATCTTGTAATGACGACGTGCATGACCAGGTTCACTGGTGATACCTGCATTGTGTCCACCTGAGGTTAAAAGAAAGGTGACATCACCAGTTATGGCGAGATTGAGTTTATAAACAGAACGCCAAGGCGCAACATGATCGGTTTCAGTCGCCACCACAAAAGTCGGTAATTGAATATCACTTAATGCGATTGACCGATCATTAATTTTAAAACGCCCTTCAAATAAATCATTATTTAAAAACAATTTTCGTAGATATTCACTCTGCATACGAAATGGCATACGAGTTGCATCTGCATTCCATGCCATGAGATCGGTCATGACTTCTCGTTTTCCTAATAGATAGAGATTTACCATACGTGACCAAATTAAGTCATTTGATCGAAGTAACTGAAAGGTTCCTGCCATCTGACGCGTATCAAGATAACCTTGATTCCACATCATGTCATCTAAATAATCTAACTGACTTTCATCGATGAATAGTCGCAACTCACCTGCCTCAGTAAAATCAGTTTGCGCTGCTAGTAAAGTTAAAGAGGAAATATTGTTATTCTTTTGTTGTGCTAACCATGCAGCAGCCATTGCTAATAAAGTACCTCCTAAACAATAACCTACTGCTTGTATTTTCACGTCTAGGGATTCGCGCTTAATGATTTCAGACAAGGCAGTCAACACACCTTGATGCAGATAGTCATCCATACCTAAATCTCTATCTTCTGCAGTAGGATTGCGCCAAGAGATCATATACACCGTATGACCTTGTCCTACCAAATAATTGACTAAGGAATTATGTGGTGATAAATCTAAGATGTAATACTTCATTATCCAAGCAGGCACAATGAAGATAGGCTGCTCGAATACTTCTGGTGTTTGTGCTGCGTACTGAATCAATTCAATTAAGTGATTACGAAATACGACACGTCCAGGAGTAATAGCGATTTCTTTACCAGGACGAAAATTTTCTACGCCAAGCGGTGCATGACCACCCAGCATATGTTCAGCATCTTCAATTAGATATTCCGCACCACGAATTAAATTTTGCCCTTGCTGAGTCGCGATTGCATTTAAAACTTCAGGATTGGTCGCGATAAAATTAACTGGCGAAACCAAGTCAAGTAATTGACGTGCCGCGAAAGAAACGACTTGTTCATGATGGGCTGACATGCCCGCTATGCCTGTGGTTGCGTTATACCACCACTGCTGTATCAATAAAAAATTTTGATATATCAAACAAAATGGAAACTGCTGCCATTCTTGCGCACGAAAGCGCTGATCGTGAATTAAGGGCTGTATACAATGTGCACAAGGCTTGCCTGTCAAATTACGCATTGCATAAAGACCTAGTCGCGTAGATTTACGTACAGCTTTTTCAACTAATATTTTTTGCTTACCCGGTGACTGCGATAAATGCAGCATCCAATCAAAATAAGCCATGGCTAAACTTGCTGGTGATAAGCCAGCAGTAAACTGCGCCATTGCAGCATGAAATAAACGATCAGCAGTGGTTGGCTTATCTTCTTCCTCATGTGGCGTACTTGGAAAATCTTGATGAGAATGCAGCGTACATGGTTGTGAGGCAGTACGCCAGTAATTATCGATTGCGGTCCACATAGATCTCTTTCTTTGATGTGATTTTTTATAGCTAGTTAAAAAATAACTCTATGTATTTCAACCTACTGGGTGAGACAACTTAAACATATCGTTGCGTGAAAAAATAGTTTTTACTATTTCCAACCAAAGCAATGCAAATAAGCAGGCACTGAATGCGAGTAGCACTGCAGCTAGTGAGGGGCGCGAGAAATTAAATAAATCAGATAGCCAAGGTATCTGTAATACGAGCATGAGTGCAAAAATAGTTACGCCTATTACCCAATTCTGATATTTATTAGGTTTTACTACTAGCGTAAGCAGATCTTCATGATCAGATCGACTTACTAGCATCATTAATAAATTACTTAATACTATTGTTATAAAAACTGTGGCACGTATTTCTTCTTGCGCGTAATCTGTTTGTTGAAGAATAAAAAAAACCATCATGCAAGCTAAAAGTAAGCCTAGCCCTTGTATTAAGGCATACAGAATATTTTTTGATCCAAAGAATGGTTCAGTACTGCTGCGTGGTGGTTTTAACATTAAATCTTTTTCCGCATCTTCATTTTCAAAAACGAGTGAAGAAGTAGGATTAATCACCATTTCTAAAAACATGACGAGAGATGGTGTCAAAATTAATGCTGAGCCGGTAAATAAAGGAAGTAATGCAAGTCCTGCTATTGGAAGATGCACTCCAATGATGTAGCGTAGAGCTTTGCGTAAGTTATCGACAATCAGCCTACCAGTACGCATGGTTTTAACTATCGATGAAAAATCATCATTCAGTAATACTAATGAAGAAGCTTCTCGTGCCACGTCACTTCCGCGCTGCCCCATGCTAATACCTATATGCGCTACTTTGAGTGCTGGAGCATCATTCACACCATCACCTGTCATTGCAACAATTTCACCTTGATCTTGCAAAGTCTGCACTAAGCGCAGCTTATGATGTGGCATCATGCGTGCAAAAATTTGTGTGTTCTTTAACATAAGCGGTAAGTCTTTTTCACTTACTGCATCTAATTCAACTCCTGTCATAACAAAGTCTGTGTTCAGACCTGCTTGCTTTGCTATAGCACGCGCTGTTTCGGGATAATCGCCTGTAATCATGACGACACGTACACCTGCAGCTTGGCACTCTGCAATGGCTGCATCCACACCAATTCTTAATGGATCCGCTAATCCAATTAATCCACCCCACTCAAACTCAAATCGCATGACCTCTTCTGGCCATGCCTGATTATCTAAAGGCCATTTTCCAATTGCGACTGCTAACACACGCAAACCCTGCCCAGCTAGATAGTGGACTTCTTTCATCGTTCTGGTGATTCGATCTGGGCGCATTTTGCATAAATGCATAATGGATTCAGGCGCACCTTTGGTAGCGACTATCGTATTAGCAGCTTGCGGCATACGCCAAATATGAATAACCGCTAACTGAGTGGCCGACATATCATATTCTTTAAGCAGCGTGCTATTGCATAGCAGCTCCTCAAACTCAGGCATGACGCAATGCGCTAAGCGATGAAATGCCTGCTCCATAGGATCGATAGCTTTTATTTCACTTGCCATTAGCGCAAGCTCAATGACTTTAATCTTAGAGGGAGATAAATGCGGAACAACACCAGATTCGAATTTGATTCTGTTATGACCTGCAATGATGGCAGTCACTGCCATACTGTTTTGAGTAAGGGTTCCGGTTTTATCAACACATAAAACAGTTGCAGCGCCTAGGGCTTCAATCACACTGGTATGTCGGGTTAATACATGATGCTTAGCGATGCGCCAAGCACCTAGTGTCATAAACACCATTAACACGACAGAAAATTCTTCCGGCAAAATGGACATTGCAAGTGTAATGCCCGCCAACAGTCCACCTATCCAATCATGCCGTATTACACCGATTAACACCCAAACTAATAATGAAACCAGTAAACCCACCGCTGCAAAGCGCCGTATCATCATCATGATCTCAAGTTGCAGAGGGCTGTCTGGTGATTCAACTGTATTTAGACTATGACCTATCTTTCCTACTGCAGTATCAGCTCCAATAGCAATCACTTCTGCCATCGCATCACCTCGCACAACGAGTGATCCTGAATACACAACATCATGGATGGCTTTACTGACTGAGAGAGATTCTCCAGTTAATAGAGACTCATCAAGTTCAATACCATGGGCATACACTAGCCTGCCATCGGCAGCCACCCTGTCGCCTTCTTGCAAACTAAAGACATCGCCGATTACTACTTCTTGACTTGGGATACGCTTTAATTTCCCATCTCGCATTACTAATGCACGAGGGCTGGAGAGTTCACGTAATGCATCCAACACATGCTCGGTTTGTCGCTGCCGTGAGATCACAATGCCGAGTGCAACTAAAACAAAACTCAGCAATAACAATGCGTCACTCGCCTCACCCAGAAAAAAATAAATCGCACTGGCGGCAAATAATAATAAAAATATGGGTTCTCGATTTAAATCACCTAGAACATGCCATAGGCCAGAAGAACGTGATGGTGGTAAGGCATTTGGTCCATTTTTTCGGAAACGGTATTGCGCCTCTTCCTGTGACAAACCAGAAGGAAATAGTTTGGCCGTATATAAGGTCATGCATTTCCAAGCACTGGCAAAATATTCATAGTCTTAATGTATGCCAGTGAGCGCGTAGCGATCGTGCACTACGCATTATCTGTTGTATCAACTTATTCGAACTACGTTGAGTGAGTGCTAGAAGCCAATTTCTACTTTTTGTAGAAATGTCTTTACTAAACATGGATATAACCTTGATTGGCGATAGGGCTATAGCAAGATAAGAACGATAAAAAATTACATGCATTAAATTATGTGACTGCGCACCTAATTGTGTCTTATATTGATATCGCCCCCAGAGTAAATGACATTGCTGAAAACCGCGCTGAGCACACTCACTAATCGTCCAATAACAAACCAAGAAACCACATCGATAGCTTGTCAAGATAGGATCTGCAGCTGAAATTAACATCACCATATTTTTTCCGATTCGACAAGCGATCGAGCCAGCTCGCATCTCACCATTGATGATAACTTGAGTGAACAGACCCCTCTCTAAGACTAATGCTAATAATTGTTGATTTTCAGCTTCATTAAAAACTACTGCTCTTCCTCGATCTTTCATCGTTGACTGTTTATAGCGCTGCAATGCTTGGAGCATGGCTTTTTGCTCCACTGCGCTAAGCTCCAATCCTTCTTTGAGTCGTAATTCGAAATTCGGAAAATCTTGCTGGAATTTATGGATTGAAGATTTAATAGATTTACGCGTTGCTCGACCCAGACTTAGCAAATAGCGCTCACTACTGACAGGTAAATCAATGATGAAATTTTCAGAGCAATTAAAAATTTGATGCGGGTAGTTAGGAAGAATACTAGGTAGTTCACATGCATGAAAAGCTAGTGATTGAATTTTTTTATGCTGAGAAAAAATATTCTGCGCAAAACAACTTAAATCATTTTCTGTAACAGCTATCATTTCTATTACTACGCGAAGATGTGTTCCTTGAATATAAAATAAAAATACTGCTGATAATTTTTTATTCCGATACAACATCCATGATCTAAGAGTATGCTTATCTACCCCTTGTAATTGTAAAAATTGATATAAGGAATACAAACCGCCATATAGATGCTCTAGTCCATTGATTGTGCTCGTTGAGATATCTGACTCGATTATTTCTACTACACACTCTTTGAAGTTTAAATTTTTATTTTCAAGATTATCATCAAAGGCTAATGCTTCTTTTAAACTAGTAAAAGCCCCGCCGGTTAAATGATCCATGCAATAACCTTGTCTGTGTTTTGAATCACAATCCACTATTAAGATAGATTGTGAATCAATCAAGAACAATAAAATTGAGCAGCCTCAAAAATATTCCAAGCCAAGCTGATTTTCAACACAGCTTATTAAGATAGCTTGTCACTATTTTTTACGCGCATTAGCCTGTGAGAAGGCAATGACATACATAACTGCGTAGAGTGGATGAGAATTTTGAAAAGTACTGGTTAGTATCTAGGCACATCAATAACTCAGCATCAGGTTAGATTGCGTTTATCAACGACACGCCGCGCTTTTCCTATTAAGGTGCGTTCTACACTATTAACAGGTAGCACTGTCACACGACATGTCACGCCGATATAAGATTTGATTTGCTGCTCTAATGCTCTACCATGTTGTATTGCATGATCAAGAACATATTCATCTCGCGCTTCGACTAGAACTTCGAGTGCATCTAGATGTCCATCGCGAGTTAGCACGAGTTGATAATGTGGCGCTAACGAAGAAAACTGCAATAACATTTCTTCTACTTGGCTAGGAAATAAGTTAACACCACGTATGATGAGCATATCATCCGAGCGACCTGTGATTTTTCCCATCCTGCGCATAGAGCGTGAAGTAGGCGGCAGTAAGCGTGTTAAATCACGCGTACGATACCGAATCACTGGCATAGCTTCTTTAGTCAGAGAAGTAAAAACTAATTCACCTAACTCACCATCAGGTAAAACTTCACCCGTCTCTGGGTGGATGATTTCAGGATAAAAATGATCTTCCCAAATCACAGGACCATCTTTACTTTCTATACATTCATTTGCTACACCAGGACCCATTACTTCAGATAAGCCATAAATATCAACTGCATCCAAACCACCACGCTGCTCTATCTCTGCACGCATGGCATCCGTCCATGGCTCTGCACCAAAAATACCTATCTTTAATGAGCTTGCTGCAGCATCTAATCCTTGTCGCGCAAATTCTTCAATGATGTTCAGCATGTAAGAAGGTGTAACCATGATGATGTCAGGCTTAAAATCACAAATCAGTTGTACTTGTTTTTCTGTTTGTCCACCTGACATAGGGATGACTGTACAACCTAATTTCTCAGCACCGTAATGTGCGCCTAAACCACCAGTAAATAAACCATATCCATAAGCAACATGGACGATATCACCGGCACGTCCACCTGAAGCACGAATAGAACGCGCAACGAGTTGCGACCAAGTCTCTATATCATTTTTTGTATAACCAACTACCGTTGGTTTGCCTGTTGTACCTGATGATGCATGAATACGTGCGACTTGTTCACGTGGGACTGCAAACATGCCAAATGGGTAGTTGGCACGCAAATCATTTTTTGATGTGAAAGGAAATTTTGCTAAATCTGATAAAGAATGTAGATCACTAGGATGTACGCCTTTTGCATCAAAGGCAGCTTTATAGTGCGCCACATTGTTATACACATGCGATAGGGTTAGTCGTAATCTTTCTAGCTGCAGGCTTTGCAACTCATCACGACTCACTTTTTCTATAGGCTCCAGATCACCAGATTGTGGTTGTCTAGCATGCATACCTGTCTCCGAATTTTATTTTTTGATTATTTTTATTTACTACTAATTTATTTTTGTATCACTACATCTTTTAACTGATGCGACTTACCTCGAAATAGTGCAATTTTTTTACCATCTTGATTCATCACAGCGACATCATAGATGCCTGTTCGTCCAGTACGGCTTTGTTCCTGAGCTTGGGCAGTTAATACATCATGTTCATAAGCTGGCGCTAAATATTCAATTGAGCATCCTGCTGCCACTGCTTGAATATTGTAGCTATTACAAGCAAAGGCAAACGCAGAATCAGCAAGCGTAAAAATATATCCACCATGACAGGTTTGATGACCATTCAACATCTTTTGTTGCACCACCATCTGCATGCTAGCCACACCAGGTTTGATAGCCACAATTTTTATGCCTAGCGCTTGCGTAGCATGATCGCGAGCATACATAGAATTTGCTGTTGCTTCTGCTAGCGCTTGAGGATTTTCTGATGTAGTCATATGGTTTAATTTTCCTGATCAAAATCTATCGTCAGCGTATTTGTTGCAGGGAATGACTGACACGATAAAACAAAGCCACGTGCAATTTCATAATCTTCTAAGGCATAGTTCATATCCATATCGACTTTACCTTCGGTTACCTTACAACGGCAGGTTGAACATACGCCTCCCTTGCAGGAATAGCGCAAATCTAAGCCCTGACTCAAACCCGCTTCTAGTACTGACTGTTTGTCTTTTTCCATGCTAAAGGTGAATTGCCGACCATCTAAGACTACGGTCACTTCACAATGTGTATCGCTATGTGCTCTCACTGACTCTGTACGGCGAGTTTTAGTACTGGTTTGCGTACCAAAAAGTTCAGTTTTTATTTTGCTTTTATCTAACCCTAATTTCACTAAGGTTGAAGCAACCTCTTCTGTCATTTGCTCAGGACCACAAATAAAGGTCTGATCGATATCATTAAGATTAATCCAGTGCTGACACAGCGACTGACATTTTTCAGCATTAATACGTCCGTTAAATAATTCTGCATCTTGCTGCTCGCGCGTCATCACATTGATGAAATTAAAGCGATCCATGTATTGATCTTTTAAATCTGACAAAGCAGTTCTAAATATCATGGTGGAAGAAGCGCGATTACCATACACCAGTGTTAATCGACTTTGTGGCTCAGTCAGTAGCGTAGTTTTAATGATGGAAAAAATAGGAGTGATGCCACTACCCGCGCAAAAGGCTAGATAGTGTTTTTTATTTTCAGTAGCAAGCGGCGTAAAAAATTTTCCCATCGGCGGCATTACATCTAGTTTCACGCCTGCTCGCAGATGTTGCGCTGCCCAATTTGAAAACAGGCCTTCGGATATTTTTTTAATTGCTACTTCTAAGGTGCCATCTTGCACTGCAGAGCAAATCGAATAAGAGCGTCTAACTTCTTCATTTTCTATCTGCGCTCTTAATGTAAGGTACTGTCCTTGTGTGAAATGAAAAACTTCACGCAAATCATCAGGTACAGCAAAGCGCACTACCAAAGTATCGCGCGCTTCTATGCGCGTTGAATGTACAGATAATGAATGAAATGCAGACATACCTTCACCCTTAATTCTTACTTAGCCTTAGTGCGCTTTAAAATAATCAAATGGCTCTAGACAATCATTGCAGCGATATAAAGCTTTGCATGAGGTAGAGCCAAATTGACTTACTAATCTCGTGTTCTTAGAACCACAATGCGTACAATCGATATGAGGTTCACTGATTCTGCTTAAACTAGAAATGTCTATCACTTGCTGCACAGGTGGTGCAATACCATAGTCACGTAA
Source organism: Oxalobacteraceae bacterium (assembly GCA_027486615.1). GTDB lineage: Bacteria > Pseudomonadota > Gammaproteobacteria > Burkholderiales > Burkholderiaceae_D > Pernthalerella. The sequence goes on from JAIXOW010000413.1 coordinate 31,405, forward strand.
TTTTGCTTTACCCGATGCATGCATCCAATCAGTAGTCCATGCAGGTGAAAGCTGATGCATTATTTTTACTTTTTTCACACCTAATTTTTGTAAAGCTGTGGTGATTTCTTCTGCAATGACTTCCATTGCAGGGCAACCTGAATAGGTTGGCGTAATCGTGACCACGCAATTGCTTTCTGCATCGATATCTAGACTACGCACTATGCCTAACTCAACGACTGAGATGACGGGAATTTCCGGATCAGTGACTTGCTCCAGACTTTTCCATAAGCTTGTTACAGCTGGTATCACCACTGCGCTCCGGGATAGGCGCGCTGCAAGAACTGCATCTCTGCAAGTAGATAACCTAGATGTTCAGTATGCACGCCTGTTTTTCCACCTTTTTGCATCCATGCTTGGTCAGACGGCACAAGCAATGTCGCTTCAGCACAGACTTGTTGTATGTGCTGTTTCCATTTTGCGTGTAATTGAAGCAAATCTGGTGCAATACCTTGTTGTTGCATTTCCAGATCAATTGCATCCGGTGTGAATAATTCTCCGGTATACATCCACAGCGCATCGACAGATCGTTGTATACGTTGATGACTCTCTTGACTACCATCACCTAGACGGATGATGAGATCACTACTCCGTCGCAAGTGATAACGCACTTCTTTGATTGATTTTTCTGCAATAGCTACAATTTTTTCATCACGTGAGTGCAATAAGGCTTCCAAGAAAAAATAATGCCAAGCATCGAAATAAAATTGTCTAACTAAAGTGTGACCATAATCTTCATTCGGCTGCTCGACTAGCAATGCGTTGCGAAATGCATGCGCATCACGTAGAAATGCAAGTTGATCTGCATTGCGTCCATCTTGCTTATGCTCTGAGGCATACGTCAGCCATAGTGTGGCTTGACCAAGCAAATCCAATGCGACATTGGTTGCCGCCATATCTTCTTCAAGAATAGGACCTTTACCGCACCACTCCGACAATCTTTGCGAGAGTATGAGTGCGTTATCACCACAGCGTAGCAACCATTCAAATTTTGGTTCGGCAGTCATGTGTCAGCGTTGTAGTTATTTGTTGTTATTGATTATTATGTGTTTTAAAGATTTTTTACTTCTTCTGGTATCGGGAAGAAAGTAGGATGTCGATACACTTTGGTATTCGCTGGATCGAATAATTCTTCTTTATCATGCGGACTACTAGCGATGATTTGATTAGCGAGTACAACCCAGATTGAGACGCCTTCATTACGACGTGTATACACATCACGGGCATTATTGATTGCCATCTCTGCATCAGGTGCATGCAAGCTACCTACGTGTTTATGCGACAGACCATGCTGACTGCGTACAAAAATTTCCCATAAAGGCCATTCTTTACTCATCTTCTTTCCTCACTAATCCTTGCTCACTAATTTTTACTCACTTATGCCGCTTTACGATGCGATTGTTTATCTGCATAAGCTGTCAGTCCATCGCGAAACCATGCACCGTCATCCCATGCTTTACGACGTGCTGCTAAACGTTCACGATTACAAGGGCCATTGCCTTTGACGACATTGAATAATTCAGAAAAATCAATTGCACCAAAATCATAATGACCACGTTCTTCATTCCATTTCAAATCAGGATCAGGAATAGTCAGTCCGAGGTAGTCAGCTTGTGGAACAGTCTGATCCACCATACGCTGACGCAGTTCATCATTCGAAAATAATTTAATTTTCCATTGCGCTGATTGCGCACTATTCACGGAGTCAGTATCAGGCGGGCCAAACATCATTAAAGAAGGCCACCACCAACGATTGAGTGCATCTTGTGCCATTGCTTTTTGTTCTGCTGTGCCACGGCAGAGTGCCATCATGATGTCGTAACCCTGACGAGCATGAAATGACTCTTCTTTACACACACGCACCATGGCACGTGCATAGGGTCCATAAGAACAACGACATAAAGGAATTTGATTAATGATGGCAGAGCCATCTACTAACCAACCGATAGCACCCATGTCAGCCCATGACAGCGTGGGGTAATTAAAAATACTGGAGTACTTGGCTTTGCCGGATAAAAGATCCGCATTCATTTGGTCACGTGACACTCCTAGCGTTTCAGCCGCGCTATATAAGTACAAACCATGACCAGCTTCATCTTGTATCTTGGCCAGCAAAATCGCTTTGCGTTGCAAAGTCGGTGCGCGCGTCACCCAATTTCCTTCGGGTAGCTGACCTACGATTTCAGAATGCGCATGCTGTGAAATTTGGCGTATCAAGGTTTTGCGATAACCCTCGGTCATCCAGTCTTTAGGCTCAATCTTGATACCTGCATCAATTTTTTCCTGAAAGGCGCGCTCTTCAGCACTCATTTCAGACATTGCCTGCACACGAGCGGCACCGGTATCGACCATTTGGGCATACATATTGTTTGTCTCCTCGCGAATTGATTACGCTGCTTATATTTTGCTATATGATACGCGAAATTAAATATATTGCGTAAATTCGTATCATTTATAAAAGCCCACAATTTTATGGTTTTTTCTAGGCTTTTCACTTAGCTTTCAGCCACTTAGCAACTATGAAACATAAAGCCATAGACAAATGGATTGCTGGATTTTTAAAGCAGCAGCCACCGCGCGCAAAATCCATCGTCATGACGGTTTTTGGCGATGCGATTGCGCCACGTGGCGGCGCAGTTTGGCTGGGCAGTTTGATTGCGCTGATGGACGCGCTGAAGATTAATGACAGACTAGTGCGCACCAGTGTTTTTCGGCTGACTGAAGAAAGCTGGCTACATGCAAATCGCAGCGGACGACGAAGTCAGTACTCGCTCACTTCACAGGGGGCTAAGCGTTTTGCGCGAGCGCATCAGCGTGTCTATGCACCTGCCAGTTCAGCTTGGAATGGTCGCTGGATATTCGTCATTGCGCCACCTGCTTTAAGTAGTAGCAGCGATCGCAATCAATTGAAAAAAGAATTATTGTGGGAAGGGTTTGGACTGATCGCACCCGGTGTATTTGTTCATCCGGGTAGCAAAGAAGCAGCTGTGTCAGAAATTTTGCAGCGCACAGGCAATGCTGATCATGTGTTTGTTTCTGCAGCGACTAGTCTTAGTGACATCACAAGCCGACCATTGACAGATTTGTTAACGCATTGTTGGCAACTCGAAGGAGTCATAAAAGGCTATGCAGATTTTGTAAAACGCTTCGCCCCTCTACTCTCTTTATTACAAGAAGAAAGTGATTTAACTGATCAACAAGCTTTTGTTATTCGCACTTTGCTCATACATGCTTTTCGTCGAGTGCAACTACATGATCCGCAATTACCTGCTGAATTATTACGAGCAGATTGGGCAGGAGCGACTGCTTATGATGTATGCAAATCTATTTATCAAATCATTACACCACAAGCAGATGCTTACGTTGCACTCACACTAGCGACTGAACAAGATGTGGTGCTACCTATCGCCAAAGAGTTTGTGCAGAGATTTAATACTGAAAAATACAATTAACCAATCAACTCCGCCACCATCTCAATTTCTACACAGCTTCCCATAGGTAATTGCGCGACCCCAAAAGCAGAACGCGCATGTTTGCCAGCCTCACCGAAAACTTCAACCAACAACTCTGATGCGCCGTTAGTGACGAGATGATGATCAGTAAATTCAGCAGTTGAATTCACTAAGCTTACTAATTTCACTATGCGTTTTACTTTAGATAAATCGCCACCACAAGCTGCTTGTAGAGTCGCCATTAAATCAATCGCTACTGCACGTGCAGCTTGCTTACCCTGCTCAGTCGTCATATCTCTACCTAATTGGCCGACCCACACCTTGCCATCTTGTTTAGCAATGTGCCCAGACAAATACACGTTGTTACCAGTCTGTACATACATGACATAAGCCGCGGCTGGTGTTGCCACTGCCGGTAAGGTGATGTGTAAATCCTTTAATTTTTGTTGAATCGACATGGTGAACTCCAATGAAATGGTGGAATAAAAGCACGGAATAAGGGTGATTTTACCCTTACAGCTCTTGAAATCTGATGCGTCAGCCCAATTTAATATCCAAATATTTTATTTTTCTTGCAACTTAGTTTTTAGGGGATCACATGTCTGGTAATACCAAACAAACCATGGGCTTTCAGGCCGAAGTCAAACAGCTATTACAGCTGATGATTCATTCTTTGTATTCGAATAAAGAAATCTTCTTACGTGAGCTGATCTCTAATGCATCCGATGCAGCAGACAAATTACGTTTTGAAGCGATTAACAATGATGCCTTGTTTGAAAATCAAAGCGAATTATTCATCAGTGTTGATTTCGATAAAACTGCGCGCACGATTAGCATTAGTGACAATGGCATAGGCATGAGCCAGCAAGAAGCGATTGACCATCTGGGCACGATTGCGAAATCCGGTACCAAAGAATTCTTTACTCGCTTATCAGGCGACCAGCAAAAAGATGCAGCATTAATTGGTCAGTTTGGTGTAGGTTTTTATTCAGGGTTCATTGTTGCTGAAAAAATCACGGTCGAAACACGACGCGCTGGTTTGCCTGCAGATCAGGGTGTGCGCTGGGAATCAGGCGGCGAAGGTGAATTCACTATTGAAAATATTTCATTACCACAGCGTGGTACACGCATCATCTTGCACTTGCGTGAAGGCGAAGATGAATTCCTTTCTGCATGGAAGTTAAAGTCAACGATACGAAAATATTCAGACCATATCTCTTTACCTATACGTATGAAGAAAGAAGAATGGGATGAAGAGAAAAAAGAAACGGTCATCAAAGATGAACTTGAAACGATTAATCAAGCCAGTGCTTTGTGGGCAAGATCTAAATCTGAGATCACAGATGAGCAATACATAGAATTTTATAAACACGTTTCACATGATTATCAAGATCCACTCAGCTGGACGCATAATCGTGTAGAAGGCCGCAGTGAATACACACAGCTACTTTACTTACCTAAGAATGCACCTTTTGATTTATGGGATAGAAATAAACGTGGCGGTATAAAGCTGTATGTAAAACGCGTCTTCATTATGGATGACGCAGAACAGCTGATGCCTATTTATCTGCGATTTGTAAAAGGTGTGATTGATACCAATGATTTACCTCTGAATGTATCACGTGAAATTTTACAAGAATCACGTGATGTGAAAGTTATACGCGAAGGTTCAACCAAACGTGTTTTAGGCATGCTGGAAGAATTAGCGAATGCGGATGAACAAGAGAAAAAAGATAAATATGCAGACTTCTGGAAAGAGTTTGGACAAGTCTTAAAAGAAGGCATCGGTGAAGACGCTAGCAATAAAGAGAGAATCGCTAAGCTGCTGCGCTTTGCTTCCACTCACAACGACACCGATGCGCAAACTATTTCATTTGCAGACTACGTCACTCGCATGAAACCGGAGCAAGATAAGATTTACTATGTGACTGCAGATGGTTGGACGGCAGCTAAAAACAGTCCTCATCTAGAAATCTTCCGTAAAAAAGGTCTGGAAGTTTTATTACTCACAGATCGTGTGGATGAATGGATGCTGTCATTCTTGACTGAATTCGAAGGCAAACAACTCGTCTCTGTTGCTAAAGGTGATTTAGATCTTGGCAAATTAGAAGATGAAACCGAGAAAAAACAAAAAGAAGAAACTGCGACTGAATATAAAGATTTAGTCGAAAAAATGAAAACTGCACTCTCGGAAAAAGCTCAGGATGTACGTATTACTTTCCGTCTGACTGACTCACCCGCATGTTTGGTATCGGGAGACGATGAACTATCAGGTAATTTGCTACGTATGTTAAAAGCTTCAGGACAAGCAGCACCGGAATCAAAACCTATATTGGAAATTAATCCTCATCATCCCTTAGTGCAGCGCTTGAAATATGAAGATGGAAAATTCAATGATTGGTCTAGTATTTTGTTTGATCAAGCCTTACTAGCTGAAGGTGGTACGCTGACTGATCCAGCAGGATTTGTTAAAAAACTCAATGATATGTTGTTGGGTATGGCGATTAAATAAAACTTAATCAGGGAAATATTCATGAATGGGTATTTCCCTTTTTTACTACTCTGCCTGTAAGCTATTCATCAATCAAACTTAGCGACCACCCGTCACATCCAACAGCGTTCCAGTCACATAAGAAGATTCATCAGACGCTAACCACAATACAGTCTCTGCTACTTCTTCTGCTGATCCACCTCGCTGCATAGGCACGCCTGCTTTTGCTCTATCCACTCTGCCTGGCTCACCGGCACTGATGTGTATATCGGTATAAATCAATCCTGGACGAACTGCATTCACACGTATGCCTTCGATAGCGACTTCTTTCGCTAGTCCTATGGTCATAGAATCAACAGCACCTTTAGCAGCAGCATAATCAATGAATTCATTTGGCGAGCCGAGTCTAGAGGCGGCGGAAGATAAATTCACAATCACACCACCTATACCACCGTGTTTGGTAGACATGCGTAAAACAGCTTCACGTGCACATAAAAATGATCCGATTACATTCGCATTCAAAACACGCTGCCAACGACCTAGATCCATTTGATCCAAGCGCATTTTTTTTTCTAACATGCCAGCGTTATTCACCAAGGCATGCAGGACGCCCATTTTTTCATCCACGGTTTTAAATAATCGTAAGACATCTGCCTCAATACCCACATCGGCTTGAATCGCGATTGCCTCACCACCGCCCTGCTGAATTTTTTGCACAATCTCATTCGCGGCAGCCACATTACCTAGATAAGTAATTGCAACACGATATCCTCTTGCAGCTGCACCTAGCGCTGTTGCAGCGCCTATGCCACGACTACCACCGGTAATTAACATAATGGGTTTACTCATGATCTTGCCTCACAAATGTAGAATGCGAGGGATTCTAACTTGTTTGTCAGCGCGGCCCTGAGTTGTTACAAGCTAACTGAGACCATCATGCTTATTAAAAGAAAATCTATAGAAAAAACCGAGTCCTCACGTCCAGCTAGAAAAAATGCGCGTTATGCACCCATCACTCTGTCTGAACATAATGGGGTGCGCTATCTACATTTCGGAACCGAATGGATACAAGGCGCTATGCGACTTCGTAAGCCAGACTCGTTAGAACTGGAATATGCCCAGCAAATGATGGCTTGGATGCTCTTTGTCGATCAGCCCACTCGCATTGTGCAATTAGGTTTAGGCGCTGCCGCACTCACAAAATTTTGTCGTAAGTGGTACCCACAAAGTCATGTCACTGCAGTTGAACTAAATCCTTCTGTGATCGAAGTCTGTCACAGTATGTTCAAATTACCTGCTGATGATGATAGGCTGTCGGTGCTAGAAATGGATGCTATGGATTTTGTTTTAGACAGCGCGAATCATGCTCAGATCGATGTTTTACAAATCGATTTATATGATGCCACTGCACGTGGCCCTATGTTAGATAGTGCGGAGTTTTACCAAGCTTGTGCTGCGTGCCTTAAGAAAAATGGCATGGTGACGGTGAATTTGTTTGGTGACCATCCTAGTTTTTTGAAAAATTTAAAAGCAATGCAGTTTGCTTTTCATACTGTGCTTTGTCTGCCAGAAGTACATCAAGGAAATGTAGTTGCATTTGCTTTCAAATCGCAACCCTTGCAAGATTTTGCTGAGCTCTATCAGCGTGCTGCCGTCATCAAAGATATTACTAAGCTACCAGCTAAATCTTGGGTCGATGGATTGAAATCATGGGATAAATAAACTGTTGAGAAATCTATAGTTTCGCGTTAAAGCTTATTTCAAAGTTTTTAAAGTATCGCTCACATGCGGATAGCGCAGTTGTACACCTAACTCCGCCTTCATTCTATGATTCTGTAAACGGCGTGATTCAGACATAAATGACATCAACATAGGCGATACGTGTTGAGCGAGTTCGCTACGTGGTAACCGTGGTGGATGTGGCAACTGAAAAGCATCTGCTACCAGATCAAAATACTGCGCCATCTTTAAATCAGAATCATCGACTGTGTGATACACCCGTTGAGCTTGGGAGCGAAATAATGCTAGCTTGATGATGGCGGCTAAATCATCGGCATGAATATGGTTGGTGTAGACATCATCCTCAGCTGCAAGCGCAGGTGTTCCTTGGCGCAGTCTATCGACTGGCAAACGATCAGCAGCATAAATTCCTGGCACTCGCAAAATGGCGCACTGCGCTTGAGATTTTTTTGCCCAAGCTCGCAAACTCTGTTCTGCATCGACCCTTCGCAAGGCGCGCGCATTAAAGGGAGCCACGGTTCTAGTCTCATCAAAACTCGCCCCACCGCAATCCCCATATACTCCAGTGGTACTGATATAAACGAGCTTGCCATGTCGAGGTAAAATGGTGATGAGATTACGAGTTCGTCTATCTAATTTGCCCTCTGCTTGTGGTGGCGCCAAATGGACTATATAGGGCGCTAATCCCACTAGCTTTTGTAAAGTGTGGGGCTGATCTAGATTGACAACCAATGGAATAGCACCTGCCGCTCTCAGCTCAGTGACTCGAGCAACTTGACTGGTGGTGGCAAAGACGCGAAATTTATCTCGCAACAAAGGCAGTAGTCGCATTCCGACATCGCCACATCCCACTAGCAAGAGACGAGGACGTGCGATTTTTTTAATTTTATTTTTTTGCATGGACGAGATTGTATGACGGTTCAGGTAACAGTTCAGCCCAGTGGACGACAATTCACCTGTGAGACAGATGAATCTATCTTAGCAGCTGCGATAAGAGCTGGCGTCGGTTTGCCTTATGGTTGTAAAAATGGGGCTTGTGGTAGTTGCAAAGGCAAATTATTAGAAGGTAGCGTGACACATCGCGATCATCAAGAACGTGCCTTATCTGCTGCAGAACAAACCGCAGGGCAGGCTTTATTTTGCTGCGCTGTGCCGCAAACTGATGTCACCATCGAAGCCCGAGAAGTGATGGGTACTGGTGATATACCGGTTAAAAAACTTCCCTCGCGCGTCGCAAAAATTGAACGCGTGAGTGAGGATGTCATCATCATGTCATTACAATTGCCTGCTACGGAACGCATGCAATATAAAGCTGGTCAATACATAGAATTTCTACTTAAAGATGGCAAGCGCCGCAGTTACAGCATGGCGAATGCTCCGCATACAGATGAAAATATCTCGCTACATATCCGTCATATGCCTGGTGGGCTGTTTACCGATCAAGTATTTGGCACATTAAAAGAGCGTGATATTTTGCGTTTTGAAGGTCCTCTTGGTACGTTTTTTCTGCGCGAAGAATCAGATAAGCCTATCGTGTTATTAGCCTCAGGTACAGGCTTCGCTCCGATTAAAGCTTTGGTAGAACATGCAGCGCACTTACAACTCACACGACCTATCACTTTGTATTGGGGTGGTCGCCGTCCACAAGATTTATATATGCATGCACTGTGTGAAGAATGGGCAAAGTCACTACCGAACTTTAGCTATGTTCCTGTTATCTCTGATGCATTAGCTGAAGATCAGTGGCAAGGACGTACTGGTTTTGTACATCAAGCTGTGATGCAAGATCTTCCTGATCTCGCTGCCTATCAAGTCTATGCCTGTGGTGTACCGGTAATGGTAGAAGCGGCACGTCATGATTTTGTAAAAACATGTAAATTACCTGAAGAAGAATTTTTTGCCGATTCATTTACTTCGCAAGCTGATTTAGCAGCAACGTAAATCAATAACATATTCATAAATTGAAAAATCACACATCATGAACAAGCCCGAGCACAACGTCTTCAGTCATTACAATACCGAAGCACTGCTTTACATTACCAACCGTCCGCCGCTGGTATTTACCAAAGGCGAAGGTATGTGGCTGACTGATCATAATGGCAAACGTTATTTAGATTATCTACAAGGTTGGGCAGTCAATTGCCTAGGTCATTCACCAGCTTGTATACAACAGGCTTTAGTTGATCAAGCTGCAAAGGTAATTAATCCATCACCCGCTTTTTTTAATGAACCTTCACTCGCTCTGGCTACCGCACTGACAGAACATTCTTGTTTTGATCGCGTTTTCTTTGCTAACAGCGGTGCTGAAGCAAATGAAGGTGCAATCAAACTAGCGCGTAAATGGGGTAAGTTAAATAAGACTGCTGCCGGTGAAAACCGCTATGAAATCATTACCTTTGATCATAGCTTTCATGGCCGCACACTAGCCACCATGTCAGCCTCTGGTAAAGAAGGTTGGGATTCCATGTTTGCGCCTCAAGTAGCGGGTTTTCCTAAAGCGCATTTAAATGATCTAGCCAGTGTAGAAGCGCTGATCACAGATAAAACAATTGCTGTAATGTTGGAACCTGTTCAAGGTGAAGGTGGTGTAATACCTGCTACCAAAGAATTTATGCAAGGCTTACGTGCTCTGACTAAGAAGCACGGCATTCTGCTGATTGTTGATGAAGTACAGGCGGGTATGGGGCGTACAGGAAAATTATTTGCCTATCAATTATCTGATATAGAACCTGACATTATGACACTAGGCAAAGGCATAGGTGGAGGCGTGCCTTTATCTGCCTTACTGTGCAAAGAAGAATATGCATGCTTTGAACCAGGTGATCAGGGTGGTACTTATAACGGCAATCCATTAATGACAGCAGTAGGACTTGCCGTGCTCAATACCTTACTCGCGCCTGGATTTTTACAATCCGTGATTGATAAAGGTAACTATCTAAAAGCAGGTTTAGAAAAAATCTCTGCTAAGCATGGCATGCAAGGCGAACGTGGCGAAGGATTACTGCGTGCCTTGAAACTAGGATCACCTATAGGCGCAAAGATAGTTGAAATCGCACGTGATCTCGAGCCAGTGGGACTCTTACTTAATTCACCCAGACCTGACCTGCTACGCTTTATGCCTGCATTGACTATTTCATTAGCAGAGATCGATCAGATGTTAACCATGCTAGATGAAGTTGTTACCTCAATTAAATCTTAATCACCCCACTCGCTTCAATTTCAATTAGGTCGGCAATTAGGTTGGCAAATAAGCTACCGACCTAAAAATATTTCCGGAACAAAACAATTCTCAAAGTAACGTATCAATTCAACTTGATGCGCTTACCTTGAGGAGAAAATAATGATTCCAGGAAAAATTAACACCCACTTATTTCAAGACTTAACCGTCCTCGCCAAAGCCAATCAAAAAGGCTCTATTGTCTATATCTCCCCAGATAAAAAAATTCATTCAGGGACAATTTTTCAAAAATTAAAAGCTTTAGTTTTTAAAAATACATCATCAGAAAATAAAAGATCAGACTCAAAACTATCCGCAAAAGATTTAGTCATTAAAAATTTAGAAAATCAATTAAGATTGTTTGTGAAAACCGATGATATTCAAGATCAAGATAAAAATGCCTTGAATGTAGCAATTACAAATATTGCGGGAAGCTTAGTTGATAAGGTAACAAATTCAAAAATTTCAAGTAAAAATGATGTTTTTACTGAGTTAGATAATTTACTAGAAAATTATCAATTCACATTTAATGGGGAAGCCGTTAAAAAAGAAAATTTAAAACGAATTAAAGACGCAGTCCATACGATAAAAGATTTAAATGCATCTTCAGATAAAAATATACTTAGATTTATGGCTACACAAATTAATGAGGCTAATGAGGCTAAAAAGGAAATCTATATTGAAGATATAAAATCTATTTCAGAAAATGCAGCATGGGTGAAAAAACATAAGGGAGTAGCCTCAGAAAAAGCATTAATCTTAGGCAAAGAAATGAATCGCAGTGAATTATTAGACTTAACAAATAATCAAAAATTTAATATTTTACAGAAGGCTATAAAAAGTCTAAAAGGCAAAAATACAGATGGAAACAAAGAAGTTATAAATATACAACTTTCCACTGAATTAGCTAAACTAGCAAAACCACAAATAGAGCAAAATTGGATGAAAAAAAATGCTAACGAAAAAAAATAATCCGATAATTTTATAAAAGAACTCAATACAAAACAAAATTCCAACATAGATCCTGAAATAATAGATCCTAAAATAATGTCAGGAATACTAAAAAACAATAGCAACAATAAATTAACTCACGTTGAACTCTATGAGACATACAAAAAACAATACATGGATGAATATTTTCTTTGGATACTACATTTTTGAATATCTAAGATAAATAAGAAGTTATTCAAGTCAGATGATTCCAACTTTACTGCGCAACAAATTTCAAAAACGAGAAATATAAAAAAGGGGAAATTTAATTTTCCCCTTTTTTTATGCACTTATCTATTAATGCTATTTATTCAAAATCTAAACACCTACTTTTTAGGTATATATAAATCCGTAATACTGCCCAATCCCATCTCTGCTGCAAACATAGGTGTTTCAGATAAAGTGGGATGGGCATGCACTGTTAAGGCTAAGTCTTCCAGATCCGCACCCATCTCCATTGCAAGCACTGTTTCAGCTAATAACTCACCCGCATTCACACCAACAATGCTCGCGCCTATGATGCGTTTACTTGTTGGATCCCAGAGTAATTTCGTTACACCATCATCTCTACCCATAGCTAGTGCACGACCAGAAGCAGCCCAAGGGAAGCTCGCTTTTTCATAAGCAATACCTTTTGCTTTGGCTTCAGTTTCTGTCACACCCATCCATGCAATTTCCGGATCGGTGTAAGCTACAGAAGGAATTGTCATCGCATCAAATTCAACTTTATGACCTGCAATAACTTCTGCTGCGACTTTCGCTTCATTAGTAGCTTTATGTGCCAGCATAGGATCACCACAAATATCACCAATCGCAAAGATATGTGGCACGTTTGTGCGCTGTTGTTTATCAACCGGAATAAAGCCACGTTCATTCACAATCACACCTGCTTTATCGGCATCAATTTCTCTTCCATTCGGACGACGACCCACTGCCATTAACACCATGTCATATAACTGTGGTTCAGCCGGTGCAGCATCACCTTCAAAACTTGCAAGCAAGCCATTTGCACGCGCTTCTAGTTTGGTGACTTTAGTTTTGAGATAAATTGCTTCGTAGCGTTTTTCTATACGTTTTTGTAAGGGCTTAACAATGTCTCTATCAGCAGCAGGAATCAGGCCATCGGCAAATTCAACTACAGTGACTTTCGATCCTAAAGCATCATAAACACAAGCCATTTCTAGTCCGATGATACCGCCGCCGATAACTAACATGCGCTTAGGTATTTGACGTAATTCCAACGCACCAGTGGAATCAATTAAACGTGCATCATCATAAGGAAAGCCAGGAATTTTTACGACGGATGAACCTGCTGCAATGATGGCATGGTTAAATTTCACCACCTTATTACCTTCTGCAGTTGCTACAGTAAGCGTATGTGAAGAAGAGAATGCTGCTTTACCTTGCACCACTTGCACTTTACGTGCTTTGGCTAAACCCGTTAATCCACCAGTGAGTTTTTTAATCACACTGTCTTTCCAAGCACGTAAATCATCTAATACAATCTCAGGCTTACCCATCTTCACACCAAAGTGCGACATTTCTTCGGCTTCAGTAATCACCTTCGCTGCATGTAATAAAGCTTTAGAAGGAATACAGCCCACATTTAAACAAACTCCACCTAGGGTGGGATAGCGCTCTACCAATACAACTTTTTGACCGAGATCTGCAGCGCGAAATGCAGCGGTATAACCACCAGGACCCGCACCTAACACCAGCGTGTCGCATTCAATATCAGCCTGTCCTTCAAATAATGAAGCCTGCGGTGCTGGAGTTGCTTGCGCATTTACTTGAACTGCAGCCGCACTTGTTGTTGTCGCACTTGTTGCAGCAGGCGCCGTTTGCGGTGCTGCACTTACTGTACTTGCCTGAACTTCTAGCATGAGCACAACAGAACCTTCAGCGACTTTGTCACCAATTTTTACTTTTAACTCTTTCACCACACCCGCCATATTGCAGGGAATTTCCATGCTGGCTTTATCTGATTCAACTGTAATCAGAGATTGATCAAGCTTGACGGTGTCACCCACTTTAACGAGTAGCTCTATGACTTCAACTTCTTTGAAATCACCAATATCGGGAACCTTGATTTCGACTAGACTCATGATGCTTAACTCCGATGCTCTTACTTCGTTGATCTTATTAAGTTATTAAAGCTAATGATGTTTAGCTCATTACGTTCTATTTATTGCGCAGACAAACTGAAAATTTTGCAGGGTAAGGATGAGCTCTTATCAAACTCTGCTCCCGCATTCACACCCAACTCAGCGATAGCACGCGCTGAACTCAGATGATCATATGCTGCATACATCGCACCTAACGCAAATGTTTTACCACTACCTATTGCCCAAAATCGTTCAAAAGCAAACACTTCACGATAAGAATACACACCAAAAATTCCAGAGGAATTCGCTATCAGTGTTGTGATTTGTGATGATTCATACGGATCATCTTCCTCTTCTTTGGTATTGAGAAAAAACTTTTCTTTTAGGATTTGATGCGCGCGCGTAAAAGTTTCAAACACATCTTCTCGCGTATGTAACTTACAGTCTTTATCCATTTCAGTTAGCAGCTTTTTCATCACAGGGAAATGCGCTGTGGTACCTGCTAAGGCGATGTAGGAATCACCTATCTGAAAAATTTTCTCATTCGATTCATAAGCATGAGATAAACGCGTGTCACCAAAGGTTACTAAGCTATCTGCTGCAATAGCTATCTCATTATTTTTTCTTACAACAACGCAGGTTGTCATAAACAGCCTATAAAAGTGTACGACGCATATCTGCTAACACCTCTGCTAAATACACCGCAAAGCGTGCACCCATAGCGCCATCAATCACTCGATGATCATACGAAAGCGAAAGCGGCATCATGAGCTTAGGCAAAAATTGTTTGCCATCCCAAACTGGCTTAATCGATGATTTAGACAGCCCAAGAATCGCAACTTCAGGTGCGTTAATAATCGGTGTGAATGCTGTACCGCCTATGCCGCCTAAAGATGAAATCGTAAAGCTTGCACCTTGCATATCAGCAGGCTTGAGTTTGCCTTCACGTGCTTGCGCAGAAAGCTCAGCCATTTCTTTCGCAATCTCTGCAATGCCTTTTTGATCTGCATTTTTAATCACAGGCACGACTAAACCATTTGGTGTGTCAGCTGCAAAACCAATGTGATAGTAGTGTTTGAGTATGAGATTTTCACCTGCCGCATCGAGTGAAGCATTAAATGCTGGGAATTTCTTCAATGCGGCGACACTGGCTTTAATCACAAATGCCAACATAGTGAGTTTCACACCAGACTTCGCTAATGCATCATTACTCTGCTTACGGAATTCTTCCAGATCTGTAACGTCGGCTTCTTCAAATTGAGTCACATGAGGAATCATGACCCAGTTGCGATGTAAATTCGGGCCACTGATTTTTTTGATGCGTGAAAGAGGAAGTAATTCAGTCGAACCAAATTTAGAAAAATCGAGTGAAGGCCATGGTAGCAATGACATGCCGCCACCACTTACACCACTCGTTACTGGTGATGCTGATACGCCAGTACGCATTACGCCTTTAACAAAGCCTTGTACATCTTCCAATACAACTCGACCTTTCGGTCCACTACCCTGCACTTGTGCGAGATCGACTCCAAGTTCGCGCGCAAATTTTCTTATAGAAGGTGATGCATGAGATTTTCCATGCTGAACCGGTACATCTACTGATGCCGGTAGTGATACTGGCGCAGGCTTTACTTCTGGCGCTGCTGCAACGGAAGTTGGTGCAGGAGTGGTAAGTGATGAAGTCGCTGGTGTGGATGCAACTGCAGTCGCAGGCGACCTCGTATTTGCACTCGCACTCGCTTCTAACATGAGCACGATAGAACCTTCAGCAACTTTGTCGCCTAGTTTTATTTTCAGCTCTTTTACTACACCAGCATGACTACTAGGTATTTCCATACTCGCTTTATCGGATTCAACCGTAATCAATGATTGCTCAGCTTTGACGGTATCACCTACTTTAACCAGTATCTCGATCACTTCCACTTCCTTGAAGTCACCAATATCCGGTACTTTAATTTCTATTAGGCTCATAACATGCTCCGTTCTTTTCCCATGCTCGGAATAAGAAAGTGGGTAAATTTTATTTAAGTTTTATAGAGTGACTGGATTCGGCTTATCCGCTTGTATGCCATATTTTTGTATGGCTTTGGCTACGACGGCTTTATCTAGACTACCTGCATCAACCAATGATTTCAATGCAGCGATCACTACAAAATAGCGATTCACTTCAAAGAACTCACGTAGCTTTGCGCGTGTATCTGAACGACCAAATCCATCCGTGCCTAAGACTTTATAAGAACGACCTGTAGGAATGAATGCACGAATTTGCTCTGCATAAGTACGCATGTAGTCGGTTGCAGCAATGATAGGACCAGCGCTGTCTGTCAATTGTTGTGTGACATAAGCTAAGCGTGGTGCTTTAGTAGGATTGAGCATATTCCAACGCTCTGCGTCTTGACCATCACGCGCTAATAAAGTGAAGGAAGGAGCTGACCAAATATCTGCAGCAATATCCCACTCTTGTTCTAGCAATTCTGCAGCAGCAATCACTTCACGCAAGATCGTGCCTGAGCCCATGAGCTGTACACGATTCGTTGCTGTTTTACCGCTAATCTTCAAGCGATACATACCTTTCAATATGCCTGCTTCTTGTCCAGCTTGTAATCCTGGATGACTGTAATTTTCATTCATCAAGGTGATGTAATAGAACACATCTTCTTGTTGCTCAACCATGCGCTTTAAACCGTCATGCATAATCACTGCAACTTCATGTGCAAAGGTTGGGTCATAGGGCATGCAATTCGGAATCGTGGAAGCTAATACATGACTATGTCCATCTTCATGCTGCAAACCTTCACCATTCAAAGTTGTACGTCCTGCTGTACCACCCAGCAAGAAGCCACGTGCACGCATATCACCCGCTGCCCATGCAAGATCACCAATACGCTGTAATCCAAACATAGAATAAAAGGTATAGAAAGGAATCATGACGCGGTTATTCGTTGAGTAGGAAGTTGCAGCAGCTATCCATGAACTCATTGCACCGGCTTCATTAATCCCTTCTTGCAAAATCTGACCCGCTTTATCTTCACGGTAGTAACTCACTTGATCTTTATCGACCGGTTCATATAACTGACCTTGTTGACTAAAGATACCAATCTGACGGAATAAACCTTCCATACCAAAGGTACGTGCTTCATCCACCAAAATAGGCACTACACGTGGACCTAACGATGCATCACGCAAGAGCATGGTCAGCAGTCTTACATAGGCTTGTGTGGTGGAGATTTCACGACCTTCTGCTGTTGGATCAAGAATAGCTTGGAAGGTAGAAAGTGCAGGAATTTTTAAAGCATCATCTGCTTTGCGACGGCGCTGAGGTAAATAACCCCCTAACTGTTTACGACGCTCATGCAGATAAACCATTTCTGGTGAGTCTGCTGCAGGTACGCAGAATGGAACCTCATGTAAATGTTCATCGGAGACGGGTATACCAAAGCGATCACGCATTTCACGAATTGCATCATCATCGAGTTTTTTCGTTTGATGTGCAGTATTACGCGCCTCACCCGATTTACCCATGCCATAACCTTTGACTGTTTTAACTAACAAAACAGTGGGTTGCCCTTTGTGTTCTTGTGCGGCTTTAAAACCTGCATAAATTTTATGGGGATCGTGACCACCGCGTGTTAAGCGCCAAATATCATCGTCTGACATATTGGCGACCATTTCTAATAACTTAGGATGCTTACCAAAGAAATGCTGACGTACATAAGCACCATCTTTAGCTTTGTAGTTTTGATATTCACCATCCACGGTTTCCATCATCACACGTTGCAGAATGCCGTCTTTATCACGTGCAAGTAAATCATCCCAACCTGGACCCCAGATCACTTTGATGACATTCCAACCTGCACCACGGAAATCAGCTTCTAGCTCTTGAATAATTTTTCCATTACCACGTACTGGACCATCTAATCGTTGCAAATTGCAATTGACGACAAAGATTAAGTTGTCGAGCATTTCGCGACCGGCCATACCAATCGCACCCATGGATTCTGGCTCATCCATTTCACCATCACCACAAAACGCCCACACTTTGCGTGGTGCTGTATCAGCGATTTGACGTGCATGTAAATATTTTAAAAACCGCGCTTGATAAATCGCCATCAGTGGTCCAAGACCCATGGACACGGTAGGGAATTGCCAGAAATCTGGCATGAGTTTCGGATGCGGATAAGAAGACAAACCTTTACCATCGACTTCGCGACGGAAATTCAGCATTTGCTCTTCTGACAGACGACCTTCTAGGAAAGCACGTGCATATACACCTGGTGAGGAATGACCTTGTATATATAAGAGATCACCACCATGATGTTCAGTCGGTGCATGCCAGAAATGATTAAAGCCGATGCCTAACATGTTTGCGAGTGAAGCAAAGCTAGATATATGTCCGCCTAAATCGCCATCAGCGCGATTGGCTTTGACCACCATCGCCATTGCGTTCCAACGCATAAAAGAACGTAAGCGTTCTTCAAGTTCTAAATTACCAGGGCAGTGTTCACCTAAATGGGCTGGAATCGTATTAACGTAAGCAGTGTTACTGGAGAATGGAATGTGAGCACCACGACGGCGCGCCAAATCCACCA
>JAIXOW010000014.1 GCA_027486615.1 Oxalobacteraceae bacterium
ATAGGAAAGTTACAGTCTTAGGGAAATGGAAATGTTTTATTTCTCAAGAAGAAAAACTTTTCCCTAGGATAAAAACAATTTAATCTAGGATTATTTTTTTTCCCTAGGAGATAAAAACTTTTCCCTAGGATAAAAACAATTTAATCTAGGATTAATTTTTTCCCTAGGAGATAAAAACTCTTCCCTAGGATAGGAAAGTTACAGTCCTAGGGAAATGCTTTACTTCTCAAGAAAAAAACTTTTCCCTAGGATAAAAACAATATCATGATATAGATTAAATTTTTTCCCTAGGAAATAAAAACAAAAACTATTCCCTAGGATGGGAAAGTTACAGTCCTAGGGCTAGGGAAAAATGCTTTACTTCTCAAGAAAAAAATTTTTCCCTAGGATAAAAACAATAACAATTTCATCTATGAAAGTCATAATCCTAGGGAAATTATTCACTCTATTATCATTATAGATGAAGATGATGCTAACATGCGAAGGAGGAATAAAACTGTTTTCCCAGGGCGAGACCTAGAGGTGGAGTAAGAATTTCCTATAGCATATCATAGCAAAAGAGCTCATTAGAAATAACATGGAATAAAAATTTATCGATCTCATCGAAACCTCGTCCTCAAGAATTATTTGTTGCACACGCACGAAGACCATAGTACTGGCATAAAACCGTTAGAAGATGAGGCTTATGAAATAAAAGTTTTTGCATCTCAAGAAAGATCGACAAAAAAGGAAAACAAGAAAGACGGATAATACCCGAAAAGTCGGCAATAACCGAAAATTCAAAAAAATATCATAAAGGTCGAAAAAAAAAGATCGAAAAAATCTAAAAGGACAAATAATCCTGAAACTTGAAAAGTCGAGGAGAATTGAGATGTCGGTAAAAAACAGGCAAAACATTGTCGAATTTGTAACTCGAAAAGAGTTAATCCAAATATCTTGAACAAGAATAATCAGTTTGAACTTAAAGGAGAGTTTTCTCAACAAATACCCAATGACACCCGACACCACTTTCCGGAATACATTAACATCAAAGAATGTGGACACAGCTTGAAAGCTTGGAGAAACAGGTTTAACATCGCTGGCGAAGAACACGAGGCAATGAAGGACATGCAGGATTTGAAAAAGATCGTTTGAATGTATGACAGAATCAATAGTGATAGTCATAATCTTGATTTTTTCATGTTCATGTTTTTAATTCAAGAGAGCCGGACCGGAGGTCGGAGACTGTTAGAAAGCGGAAATTCCAAAAGAATGCTCACCAAACAATTAACCAAAGATATAGGTATAGATTAATCAAATCTATACCTATGAGGCAGTTGCAGTCTTTTTAAGAACAAAGTGGGACTTGCTACTGTGAAAATCAAAATCTGTTTTCTAGAAATTTCAAGTTAAAATATATTTCAAGATTTTTCCTTGAAATACATAAATTCAAAAAATAAGCATTGTCAAAAAGACAAAATGGTCAACATTGAATCAATTTTTGTGGTAAAAGGTGAATACAATAACAGTCAAACTTTTCAAGTTTCACAATCTCAAAAGAAAGAAATGTCCATCGACATTACAACTAGAATGACAAAAAATGCAGCTAGGCAACATTCATTTTCATTGTTTCTAATCCAGGAACACCATCCTGGGTCTGTCCTGTGTAGATCATCACACAAAGTTGATCAGGATTAAGCAAGCTCCTAATTTAGCGCTGATTGGAAACTTGGTTGCCAACAACCGGTATAAATTTCGAGTAGTAACATATATCATTAGTTTCATTGATATTTGTATTGATGATAAGTTGAAAAAAATAATTCTAATACTTCTGTGCTGTACTGTAATATATAATATCGTAAAGTCATGACCAAACACATCTTGACCATTGAATTGAAAGGAAACAATACCTATCATGGCATGTCACATTCATGGGTCTACGAGGAACCGATGACGTTGTATTTCGTTTTGTTTGAAAAAATACCCTCTTCAAGGATAACATTTCTTTTGAGCTTGAAAGTCTTTACTTTCATTACCTCTACCAATTGATACTGATAGCCGAGTGGAAGTTATATGAAACTGCCTGTGGTGGCGGAGTCAAGACCTGGCCCTTGCGATTCTGGAAACACTATTACTATTCAATCGACATTCAATTGGACAAAGAGAAAGAAATATACTTGATCTTTCTCAAATTAGAAACAGACAAAAAACAAAGAAAAAATATGTCAACATACACATGCAAACTAAGTTTACAACAGCAAAACTTTCAAAAACATTGTCGAAGTTCTAAGAAGTTCAAATTTTTTCGATTTTGTTTTTAAAGAACTAAACAAAGAGTCATTCAAATTATGAGATTGAACCAAGAAAGACATTACGAAGCACAAAGATAAATTGTGAATTGAAAAAAGACAAACTCGTTCGTTTGCTAATAACGTGAAAATTGAGAACAATCTTTGTCAAGAAGAAGAGTCTCAGCGACAGCGCTATTGATTTAAGCTTGAAAAAGTCATTCAGGATAAGATGATGATGATGTTTCTCAAATTAGAAACAGACAAAAAAACCAAGAAAAAATATGTCAACTGTCAACATGCACATGCAAACTAAGTTTTTCCTTTGGGAAGGACTAGCGGTACGGTTACTGTGAAAATTGAGAACAATCTTTAACTTTGTCAAGAAGAAGAGTCTCAGCGACAGCCTCAAATTCCTCGGAAGGTTGAAGTAACTTTAGATAGAAGCCAATCCCTATGATCTTCTTAAAATTATCATCCGAAAGTCTTCCAAAGAAGATAAAGCAAGAAGTTGTCTGTCAAGATAGAATAAGAAGAATGCTAAGACGCTGGATATACGGATCCTTTTCTGCAAGAAGAGACGAATGGACGAAAATTCATCTCAGTTAAGGATTTTACTTAAACCTTGAATATTCTAAAAATTTTCAAGGATGTTAAAGCCTTTAAGTTCAAAGGATTCAACGTGGGACG
>JAIXOW010000193.1 GCA_027486615.1 Oxalobacteraceae bacterium
ATTTTCAAGACAATTTTGTGATTTATGTATTATTCTATAATGGCTGAGATTCGAGACTGAAGCAAGAGTCCACGGAGAATCCAATGGAATCTAGAATTCAAAGCTCGTAATAGAATTTTGCAAATTATCTAGTTATCCTTTTTGGATGTCATGCCATACTTCTTCTGGAATTTTATTACTCTCTTTTGATTTTGATTTTGAATGTGCATTTTCAAGACAATTTTGTGATTTTGTGATTGATTGCAATTTTAAAACACTTTAAAATATACTTTTAACGTCATTACTGACTTTAAACCAGTCCATTCTATCCATGTTTTTCTTCTCACTTGGAGATCCTCAACTATGATGAACTTGCTTTAAAAAGAGGCAAAACTCCTTTTTCAACAAAACTCAGTAATTATCGATTGAAATTGTGACAAAATATTAACTCAGCAGTTATCTTTAATAAAAGCTTATTAAAATTTTCATTAAGGTATTTAAAGTAAAGGTAAAGAAATTGAGTCTACATCTTAAAAATGACATTTAACTTTCTTTAAAACCTAGATTTTTTTATGCCGCTTTTGTGAAAGATGTATGTAAATCTTTTTTAGAAAACGTGTCCACAAATCATAACATAATGGATTCCAACTGGTTTCAAATTGTTAATGATGACAAAAAGGTGTGCAATTCATAATTGATTAGGTCTATATTTTGATCAATAATTGTATTCTTGAAATTCAAATTCTATAATGGCTTTCATTCGAGACTGAAGCCCAAGAAGAATGGTCAAAAATATATCATTCTAAAATTTATATCTAAACTTTAAAGAATCAAATTCTTTTTTATGGCATTTTTGAAACATATTCCAAAAGAAACAATATTCAAAGCACTATAATTTTCTGTCCTTCAGTTTCAAATTGCACACATTGCATTTTTAATATCTGTTTATTTTTGATGATGCATTAAATTACAACAAAAGTAATTTGAGTAGAGAAGCAAATGATGAGGTTTCATCCTTATCCAGTTCAAATTGAAGAAGTAGCTAAATGTAAAAATTTGTTAATGCGTAAAAAATATGAGACTTTGAATAGTTTCTTTAAATCTGTTACTCTGCAAAACAATTTGCAAAAGTATAACTTTAACTAGTTTCTCTAAATTCTAAAGTTACGACTTTGTTAAGGAATTATTTTTGAGATAATAATTTTAATAAGATAAACTTTTTAAATCAATTATTCGAATTTATGAGTTAGACGCAAAGCTCTTGGATAAAAAGTGAACATAAAATGCCATTACAACTATTTTAATTTTTTTAGAAACAACGGCTTTTTATGAAAAAGTGACTAGACATTACATTAAACCATTTTAATTTGATTTTCAGTACTCCTGTTATTAAATAAATGAACGAAAAAATTTGGTTTCTGCCACCTTTTAAATAAATTTTATCCTACTCGTTTTCATTATTTGATTAGTTATCAAAAGTCTTTCTTAGAAGACAATTTTGAGTAGATTTTAAGGAGAGTGTCGCATCTCTATAGGGAATGAACTTGTCTTTCGTTCTGTTAAAGGCTTTATCAGCCTTAATTTATATCGTATTGTAACACGATAGTATTTTTAATTCTGTTTTTAATTTAACTTAAATTTATAATGAAAGAGACATGCAATAAGCATTAAAACTAGTTTTTTAATTGATTTCAGTGATGTTTTCAATCAGTCGTTTACATCCACTTTGTTGAAACAAGTAAGAATTTTTTTAACTTCAACATTAATAGTCACAATTCTTTCGAACCTTAAATCATACTGAATATACAAATTTTATAAACGCTTTTGGGTTTCAGGACGATTTCAAAACTGAAGTCTTTAAACTTAAATTAAAATTTGATCTTGTGTTTTTCTGTAAACTTAAGATAATTGCATAGCCTTAATAAAAAATGCCTTATTTAAAAATACAATATCTTATTTTTAACTAAGATTATTAAATTCATAACAAATTATTAACTATTGTTTAAAATAAACGTTTTAAAGAAAATAAACCGATGGCAACCACAATTGATTTGAATATTTCAAGAAAACAGAATAAATTCTTCAAAATAATCTTCTAAATGAATATTTTGCTAAATTAAATTAAACTTTAATTAAATTAAAACTAATTACTGTCTTTTTAATTGTATCGAATAATGATTCATTATATTTAATTTATTTTTTTTATTTTTTTACAACAGTTAAAATGGCATCTTTAGCAGCAGAGTGGCAAAAAGCTCGGAGTATTCTAGATCACCAAAAAAATGTATGGGTCAATGTGATTTTGCCTAAAAAGAGGGTGAAGGCCAATATGAAAAATGTTGTGAATAACATATTTTTTGACTTGTACGGATATCTGGACAGTGACGAAAGCGCAAAGACTGCTGAAGATCTGAGAGATATTCAACTCGATATAAATGAATTAAGTAGCCACTTGTTTTTGGCATGTCATGTGTCGAAAGTATCAGTGAATGTAACTGTGCATTAGACTAGAGTCGTTTAATTAAAAAACATTCATGTTTATTTAATTGAAGTATTAAATAAATAACGAATAACATAATGAATGATTCAATTTTATTTCTTGAATTGATTTCTAATTTGATAAAATTGCATACACCTAGCCCAGCAGCAAAAAAACAGAATATTCTTCATTAGCAAAGAAGCTAACTTTTATAGGATTGGCCACTACTTTTGGTTTCGATAGACAAAACCAACTGAATATTCGGTGTCGGCCAAATAATTGATAATTACCGAACATTTTTCTCATCACTATTCAAAATAAATATTTTAAAATAAGATACTTGCTAAATATTTAATTCAAAAAGTGCTCTTTTAGATTAGACTATAAAAACATTCTCTGGTTTGAATCCTCCTCTTGCCGACATAAAAATGTAAACAAGATTTGCACGAACACTTTTAACGAAATTGAATGATACAATTTTAATCACTGTTTTTAAAAAGTTAGTCATTCTTGTACACGAAGTGAATGAAGAAAGTCAAAAATGCATTTTTTGGACTGAAACCACAAGCGCGAGAACATTTAATCAAACTTTTGCCTCATGAAAGGCGGGATTTAAAGTTATTGTAAAAAATGTAAATGTAAGTGAAATAATAAAATTTTACAATTATGTTGTTTTTAATTTATTTAAAAGATTTATCTAAAATATTGTTGTTATTAAACTAACGTGAGTTGTACAATATTTTTGACATTTTTATCGAACTTTAATTTTATAATGTGCCGCTAGCCAATAAATTTTCTTTTTCGTCTTTTAAATGAACATGTGTGTATCCATCCAAGTGACACAATCCTACTAGGGTATACCAAAGAATTATTAAAAACTCGTTGGTTTTCATTTAAATTTAAATTCTTACTCTAACGTGCAATGTACAATTTCTGTCGTTTTCCAATGTTTAATTTTTAATTACATATTAATAGAACCTTAATAGTTACTGTTAACAAAACTTTCTATACTCCATAATAAATACATATTCAAATACTCCATGAACTAAAATTTTGTGATATGAAAGAAATTCTATGTAATTAGTGCTTAGAAGTTTAAAATATTGTTGGAACTCTTAAGTTAGATTTACTGCACAAAAGAAATAAACCACCAAAGTAAGAAACCATCTTTTAAAAGAGAGAGTCGCCCGCGAGAGTTCCCTCTGAGAACGAAACCTCGAAAAATAATTCTCCAAAAATATCGCGTTACACAAATTCGGAACAATTGAATTGCAAACGCTTAACCTCGACGGTAATCAAGTCAAAAGGGTTTCGTCGGAACAATTTATATTCGGCACCTCAGAGGCGGGGTTTTAGAAACGAGGTCCCAAAAATCGGAACAATTTTTTTGCACTAGCCTAACCTCGACGGCAATTGAATTTTTTTCTCACGCGAAACAATCCAAAAATGTAAAACGTAAACAAAAAACTCACATATACTGCGATCCTCCAAACCAAAAAAATTTGACTTACCTAAAATTAGAAAGAAATTAATTGTTTATATTTATTTCCTGTGAAAGTACTTATTTATTATTATACGGAAGGATATGTAACCTATGGAGAAATATTTTTTTGTCTAAAATTTTAAAATACTCCTAAAGCCGAATGCAAAACTACGAGAACTTTAAGTCTCACTATTTCTTGTCCCCGAAGTCGTCCGTGACGGCGCCTCCAACCCATTTAAAATTTGCGGTATTTAGATTATTTTAATAATATTGAGTATTTTTGAATCATAATTTTAATTCAAGAATACAATAGAATGAAAATAGAATGAAGAAACTTACCTTTTAGTGCAGAATATTTAAAACGAGGTTACGCGAAATATTTTCTCGGATAATGACAATAAGACGACATAATTTTTGCACCAAAGGCTTGCAACTTTTAAAAATAAACGTATCACTTACCTAAAAGAAAAGAAAAAGGTTATTTTTTAAATATTCTATTTTAAAAGGCTGGTTTACGTTTTTCATAAAACTAAC
>JAIXOW010000279.1 GCA_027486615.1 Oxalobacteraceae bacterium
AACGACGTCATCAACGACGTCATCAACGACGTCATCAACAACGTCATCAACAACGTCATCGACCACTTCATCGACCACGTCATCGACGTCATCAACCACGTCATCAACCACGTCATCAACAACGTCATCTGCTTCAACTATCGCACCAGATCATGATAAATCGGCTCTTTTCTTGTCTGCTGCTCTAAACTTCTTTTTCTTCCTCATTATCTTCGCACTTCTGGTTTTTGTTTTCAAACGGTCCTCAAGACGACGGCGACGCAACTCAGAGAGTTTGCCATTGTTGAACATCGCTACACTCCCAAACATTTCAGATGACGAGGATCAACAACGGTCACATCATGTCGGAGAACATCAGCAACAGCCACTTTATGCTGCACAACAACCTCCACAGCAACAACCTCCACAGCAACAACCTGCACAACAACAACCTCCACAACAACAACCTTTTCGACAAGAACAACAACAACAAAATGATGATTTGGATTCAATTGACTTAGAATCTCAAACTTCTGACCGTGACGTAGTTGATCCAAAGACAAACTGGTTTCGACGAATGTTTAAGAAAAGATAAACAATTGGAAAATATTAGTCAGCTCTTAAGCTTTAGATAAATAATGTAACTGCCAAAGTAAAACATTTGAGTCATTTTGACACATTTATTTACTAGTAGTCAGCTGAAGCAGCAGCTTTAGAATAACTTTAGCCCTGTTAATAATAAAAGTATCTAATTTCTATAAATAACAGGGCACTCCTCTTAATTATAAAACTAAAATTATGATTGAGTTTTGAGCCTCGGCAAAATAAATCATAAATAAAAACAACCATTTGTTTTTGAATATTTTTTTATTTTAGAACTAATTTTGATATTTACATACAATTCATTTCCTATAAACATTTGGGTAAAACACGATCGGATTAATTTCCCCTCCTTTTTCTGTCGGAAATATTTGAGATCTACACCAAAATTCTCGACCTTTACTTCGAAATTGACCATCTACAACGAGATAATGTGATCCGTCATTAGGGAATCTTTTAAAAAGAAATTGAAAATTAGCTTCAAAAAACATGGGAGAGTTGGCAATTTGGGTTGAGATTGTACTTAAATAACTTTTTTCGATAGAATTGTAAAAAAAAACACGATAATGACAGTTTCTTATCATGGTTTTTCCAAATTTACTGTTTTCATAGTAATTTTGCATAGTAAAACAAAACGTAATGTTATCAGAATGACCATCAAGAGTCATTAATTCAAGCATTTGAGGATCTTTGAGAATTTGGGTCATTTGATCATCAACAAGCAAAAGTATTGGTAATGTATTTAAGTCTAAATTAAGTTGAGAAACTGATGGCAATCCTCCAATTATTTCAATTAAGCTACATTCAGATTTCAATTTGTCAATAAACTCCTTTTTTTTAACAATTTTTCTCTCAGGTAAACAATAAATTATACGATGAAATCGAGTTGTGAAAATATCATTTCGAAATTTGACTAAGCTGTACAAGAAAGTTGATTTGCCGGCTTGACTGGGTCCTGAAATTACAATTGAACATGGAGTTTTGAATCGAAACGTATTAGGATCTAAAGTAACTTTTTGAACAGGTAACTGTGGATCAATTGGCTCATCCATATTAATTAATCGTCCTTTAAAATATTTTGACAAAAGTACGTCACTTTTTCCTCATTTTTCATTAGATTTTCATCAAAAATATCATTCAGTATTTCATCAAATGAAAGATCTAAATTAAATAGTCGTTCAAACAGAAAATATAAAACAAATAAGCCACAAGTACTTGTAAAATTTGCTTGAAACTGAGTTTCATTAAAAACTATTTCATTAACCTTGAACTTACAAAATGTTGAAATTAATATTTTTTTTTCCTCATCAAGTCCTAAGCTGTCAAAAAGTTCAATTGAATTTTTACAAGTTCTTACAAAACAAATCCAATGTTTTCCATTTCCACTTTGAACGTCAGTATTACAAATACAAAATTTCCTAAATTTTATTACTTTTGGTAATGTATCAATAGAAAAAACACCAATAAAATGACTTTTAAGAACTGGAGAAGTATCAAAATATTTTTTGAATTCCGAACTTTGCATTTCAAGGTCCCAAGTAATACCAAGGGAAATCGTCACTTTCCCCTTGTCCCTTTATAATTTTTTTTGATTCTTGATGCTTGTGAATGGATTTTCTTTTTAAATTGTTTTCATTTACAATATATGATGACAACCCCATATCATTAATTTTTTGAATTAATTCATTTAGTCCAATTAGTTTTTCTGATCTTCTTACTTTAAATAACAATGGAAACACAGTAAATAAATTGCTTCCGGGAACTGCCACTTGATCCACAAAAATTGTTCCGGATGAATTCCAAGTGAGTTCATTTCCACGTTTGTCAAATTCTTCTAGTAAATGTTGAGCATTCTTTTTTAATCCTTTCGGCACGAGAAGTAAAAGTTGTTTTTCGTCTGAAATGAAAGGTTTCGCGATTAAGTCAAAATGTTCCGCCAAAATTTATTTAACAATAAATTTAGGGTGTGACGATTAGAAAATATGGCATCACAACTTTACATTATTAAATCATAAGCATTTGTCAAAATTTAATTACCGAATTTATCATTCTCATCATTTTTCTTTATAGTATTTGCAAATGCAAATGGTGGCGATGTGTTTGGAAGTCCTAGGGAAGTTGACGTTACTTGAGCTGGAGATCCCCATAAATTAGTAGAAGTTGAAGAATTTACAATTTTGTCCTTAACAATATTGGCAATTTTGTCAAAAACATCTTGCTCATCGTCATCACTGTCTTCAAAAAATATTTTTTGAAGACAGTGATGACGATGAGCA
>JAIXOW010000153.1 GCA_027486615.1 Oxalobacteraceae bacterium
ATTTCTCTCCAGCGACAATACTTATCTCGACACTTTAATTTTGTGTCTCTGAGATGACTAAAACGCAGGTTCTCGATACCTGAGATTAACCGTCGGAATGCGTCCGCAAAGTTTTCTAGTGATCTTTGGGGCATTTCGTCTAGTAACGAATCAACCTTAGTGAATAGTGAGTCGCATACCCGTTTTGCATAATAATGAATACCATAAATGCAAAAATGTACCTTCAAACTATTTTGTGTTTTAGTATTGAAAGTTTTTTGTGGAAGTTTAGTTTTAACCTCATTAAATTCATCACCATCGGGAAGTTGGCTAATGAAAGGTTTAGGAGAAGGATTAGTACTAATCTCTTCTAACTCATCGTCTGGAAGACGGGTCATATAAAGGTAAGGTCTTTTTATCTCAGTTTTACCTTCATTCGATAATTCAATATCAGATTTTTCTTTATTTTCTGATAATTGAATAGATGGTTGCAAATCTTTATTTTGTTGCAAGTTACTCTCGCTATTACTCAAATCATTTTTAGGTAATGGTTGAGTCCTAGCATTAGGAATAAAGTCTCCCAACGTAATGGGTTTACTTTTAATTCTAATTTGAATACTAGAACCATCAGTCTCGTCATCAGAGTTGATATCTCTAGTTTTTCTAATGGTATCTTCTCTAATAATACCTTTTTCGCACCAACCAAGAAGTTTATTTTTATCAGCTTCTATGGATGCCAAATCTTTCCCACTCCATCTAGAACTAAGCTTCTTGACGGTTTTAGGAGTAGATTGACGCATTCCCTTTTCAATATTAGGAACATTATCAATTTCTTGGGTCGTTTTATTTTTACAGACCTCATTCCAATCATTAAATACTTTTTTCTTTAATGAATCATGGTAATCAGACTTTCCTTTCGTCATCTTACTATTAGTAACTTCATGAGTTGTCTTTTCATCATAAAGTTCCTCCCAATCATTAGGAACTTGATAAGCTGTTCCATTTTTTAGACGGAATCTTATCCTTTCTTTACGACGCATACGCGCAGTGCCCAATTTCTTTTCTTTGGACTCTAAATCGAATTTGTCTTTACGGCTCAAACGTGCCGCACCAAACTCTTTCTCTTTCTGGTGTGACAGCACCATACTCGACATATTACTATCTTTCAGGTGTGACGGCACCTTACTAGATACATTATCATTTGAGCGTTTCATTGACTCATTTGATAAAGAAAGTTCATCTTTCGGGCTTACATTCACCGTACTTGATTGAACATTGTTCGTAACTAACTCTTTCCTTAGGGGCATAAGCCCTTATAGAAATAATTAATCTAACACAAAATAAAATAGAATTTTAGGGATTATCTACGATCAGAATACAAGTCGCTCAGACTCCTAGACTTCTTTCGATGTCTAGATGTTGAATGATTTTCCATTCAGATTTTTGTGTTAAAGTAAACTACTTTTGAGCCCTTAGGCAAGCAGTGCGTGAGACCAATTTGTGCGCTGGCTCGAGTCACAGTTGAGTGCCGATGACCATTTTCTCAGCATTCAATGACAGCATTTGCTGTTCTAGTTTTAATTGTGGGGGGGATTGACTCTAAAGAAGGTCAATTTCACCAACAATTTACGCAGATTTTGATTACAAAAATTGGTTTTATCTATTGTCAATTTTGTTAATACTTCTGCATTTTAACTGATGAAGTTAGCACTTTCTAGGTGTCAATTCCATCAACAATTTACGAGCAGCATTCCGACTCGTAGTGACTGACTACATTATAGAGTCAATCTTTATCAATAATTTTCGCACACCGTTTTTAGATTGTGAGCGTAAAAATATTGCAGGCTATGCGCCACTGATAGGTAAAATTGAACTTGTTACTTTTCATTCAACTTGTCTTCAGCTAGTTTACATACCATATGTTGATGTAAACGCGCTCCTGTTTTTCGGGAAGGAAGCATAATTATTTCCGTCCAACTTAAACTTTTGCTATAGGAGTCAATCCTATAAAATATAATCATGTCTTTTCGATATTACACATGAAATATTAGTTAAGTTAATCGAAATATTGATTTTCATCTCAATATTGATTAAGGTATTAACTCATTATTGGTTTCTGTCCCAATAATAGTCAAATACAAATTAGAAATATAGTAGGGGCTTACCTACAATTTCTAAACGAGATTGTAAGAGATATTTACTTAATCTCTTTTAACACATTATTTAATCATTAAAATATTAGTTTTTCATTTAGCTAACAAGTTTAATAGTAATATAGTGTGTTTAACATAGTATAATGATTCTTAGACGTGATGCTAAGGCACTGTAGCGGAAAAATCAAATTATTTAGATTTTCGCTCTTATTTCATAATTCTGAGATATTACAGAAGCTTGATTATTCTGATTAATATTTCGCACAGTTTTCCATAAATTGTCTAAATTCACTTTTAAGAATCTAGCGCATTTATTTTGACTGTTTTGATTTAACTTGCAATAGCGCTACCTATTGAAATTAATTCATTGATTGGACATATTTTGCATTTATTAATTTACAAGGTTTTTTCCATTTATAATATAGTGAACTTTCATTCAATATTTTAACGTTGCCTTCTATGATAAATTAGAGCATTATTTCATTCTACTCAATTTAATCATTTATTTTGAAGTTATTGATCATTTTCATTTAAATCAATTGCGCATTGTCTCAAAATTATCTAAATTCGTTTTTAAGAGCTTAGATTATTTTGTTAAAAAGATATTGCTATTTTTGGTCAATAGCGCTACCTATTAAATTAAAGTGAAAACGCAACTATTTTGACAGCGGTTTCCAACCTTTTTATTTAATCAAATTGATCTTCATCATCTGATAATCTATTAGCTCCACGTTGGCTTGGGGGTGGAGTCCTAGCAATCTTAGATGATCTAACTGTAATATCTACATCAGGAGCGTCTGATGTCGCTTTTACAGGGTCGCCATCTGGCTTTTGTGAAGAAGCAGATTTTGACTTCTCAGAAACAACTTTTGACTTTGTCGATTTCGCAACAGCTGTTTTCCAACTTTCAGCAGCTTTACTAGCAGCTTCAGAAGCTTTGCTCGCAGCAATTCTATCTCTTTCATCATTATATGCCCTTTTCTCTGTGGTTGAAAGTGCATAATACTGAGATCTAGAAAGTACCTTAAATTCTTTTGAGGTAGAAGGTTTACTAGCTGTAGACTTTTTACTCTTTTCAGGTTCTACAGTAGTAGGTGGAGGTCTACTGGCAGGAATCTTAACTGCATCAGTAGTTTTACTAGTTCTGATTTTAGCTTCTTTGGCAGCTATTGAATCAGCTTTTCTTTGTTCTGCTATAGATTTTCTCAAAGCAGAGCGCATATCCACTTGTAACTTAGCCTCAGCAGTTGGGCTAAATCTTTCAGGTGGCCTACTAATCCTACCACTCCGAGTGACCTGAGGGGTTACAACGGGGTTAACAGGTGGATTAGGTCCATGTTGAGGGGATTGACCAGCAAGCCAATCTTCAACATTTCCTTGTCTAGATGTACCAGCAGCTGGCGATCTAGCTATTTTGGAAGCTCTAGCAAATGGATTTGGAACATTTGCTCTAG
>JAIXOW010000342.1 GCA_027486615.1 Oxalobacteraceae bacterium
CCAATTCCGCCACGTGGGCTAAAAGAAGGCGAGATTATATAGGAATCGATCTGCAAGTCAATGTAAGGAAGTTAATGTTTACAGAGTCTGTTGATGCATTTTGAGCGCAGGGTTGCTGTGTCCGTTACACTAGCGATGTTTTTAATCTTATAGAAGCCGCAGTTTTGAGCCAGTACCCTTACAGCATCCCCAGTCGAGAGGAAATCCTCGGCATCTTGCGTACCGCTGAACAAGCGCAGACGCTTGCAACGATTGCACTAGCCCTTCATGTTCAAGAAGCTGAGATCGATGGTTTAACACGTCGACTCAATGCGATGGAACGTGATGGTCAAATTAAGCCTGATCGAAAAGGTCAGTATCAACTGGCAAATATCTCTAATTTTCTTGAGGGTCGCGTATCTAGTCATCGTGATGGCTACGGCTTTCTGATTCCTGATGACGGTGAAGATGTTTTTCTTCCTGAAAAAGAAATGCAGAAAGTTTTGCATGGCGATCGTGTACGTGTTCGTATTGTAGGTCTTGATCGTCGTGGTAGACCTGAGGGTACGATTGTTGAAGTTGTGTCGCGTGCTAACACGCATGTCATTGGAAGACTAGTGAATGAAAATGGTGCGTGGTTGGTTGCACCTGAAGATAAACGTATTAGTCAAGATATTGTATTGGCTGGACCAGTCGGTAAAGCTAAAGCAGGGCAGGTAGTGAGTGTGGAGTTAACTGAGCAGCCTTCACGCTATTCACAGCCAGTAGGAAAAATTGCAGAAGTACTGGGTGATATAGATGATCCCGGTATGGAGATTGAAATCGCGGTACGTAAATATGGTGTGCCACATGAATTTTCTGAGGCTGCAAAAAAACTCGCTGCAAAGTTACCTGCTGAAGTTGGTGCTGATGATTTACTTGAACGCGTTGATTTGCGCGATGTGCCATTAGTCACCATTGATGGTGAAGATGCACGTGACTTTGATGATGCAGTTTATTGTGAGCCTGTAAAAATTGGTCGTACTGAAGGTTATCGATTAATTGTTGCAATTGCAGATGTCAGTCACTACGTTAAACCGCAAGATGCTTTAGATAGTGATGCACTTGAGCGCAGTACATCAGTGTATTTCCCGCGCCGCGTTATTCCTATGCTGCCGGAAAAGTTATCCAATGGCTTATGTTCATTGAATCCACATGTCGATAGATTAACTTTGGTGTGTGATGCTGTTATTGATAAAGATGGTGAAGTACAGGCCTATCAGTTCTATCCTGCTGTGATTCATTCAGCAGCTAGACTCACCTATACCGAAGTTGCTGCCGTTCTTAGTAATACACGTGGGCCAGAAGCCGCCAAGCGAGCGACCTTGGTACCGCATTTACAAAATCTGTATGAGTTATTTCATATACTGCTCAAAGCAAGAAAACGTCGTGGTGCAATTGATTTTGAAACCACCGAGACTTATATCGTTTGTAATGCTGCCGGTAAGATTGAACAAATTTTGCCGCGTACTAGAAATGACGCACATAAATTAATTGAAGAGTGCATGTTGACAGCTAATGTCTGTGCAGCAGATTTATTAGAGCGTCATAAGCATCACGGTATGTTTCGCATTCATGCGGGACCAACAGAAGAAAAACTTAAAAACCTGCGTTCCTTCTTAAAGCAAATTGGTTTGCATTTAGGTGGTAACGATAAGCCGACAGCCAGTGATTATGCTGAGGTGATGGAAAAAATTAAGCTACGACCCGATGCATTGTTATTACAAACCATGCTACTGCGTTCGATGCAACAAGCAGTTTATAGTCCGGACAACATAGGACATTTTGGTTTGTCTTATGAAGCTTATGCGCATTTCACTAGCCCGATTCGACGCTATCCAGATTTACTGACCCATCGCGCTATCAAAGCTATTATTAGTGGCCGCCAATATCATCCTAAAGTTGCTGATGGTAGTGAGTTAAATACTAATCTCTCGCCTGCTGCACGCAAGATGCATGCAAAAGACAGAGCGGCAGGTAAAGCTAAATCTGAAGGTGATTTAGCGGTATGGGAATCATTAGGCATTCATTGTTCTGCTAATGAAAGACGCGCTGATGAAGCATCGCGCGATGTAGAAGCTTGGTTGAAATGCTTTTTTGTGCGTGACAAACTTGGTGAAGAATTTACCGGCACAATTTCTGGTGTCGCTGGATTTGGCATTTTTGTTCAGCTTGATGCACTATTTATTGAAGGTATGGTGCATGTCACTGATTTAGGTGCAGATTATTTTCAATTTGATGAAGCGCGACATGAGTTGCGTGG
Source organism: Oxalobacteraceae bacterium (assembly GCA_027486615.1). Classification (GTDB taxonomy): domain Bacteria; phylum Pseudomonadota; class Gammaproteobacteria; order Burkholderiales; family Burkholderiaceae_D; genus Pernthalerella. Next base: position 2,282 of record JAIXOW010000342.1, read on the forward strand.
AGAGCGTACAGGAATTCGTTATCAACTCACTGATCGTGTAACGGTTCAAATTAGTCGTGTTGATCTCGACGCTCGCAAAATTGATCTGCGTCTAGTCAACGAGCCTAGCATACGAACACGTATTAAAAATGAAGCGCGTCGTGCTGAAAGCCAGCAGATACCCAGTAGTAAAAAGAAAGCATCTAAGAAAACTGTTGTTGCTGCTAGAGTGGGTAAAAAAGTTGGTGCTAAAGTAGGTGCAAACATGGGTAAAGCAAAATCTAAGTCGATTAAGAAATCGACTAAAAATAGTAAAAAGAAACGCTAAGTCATGAAATCAAAACTTATCTTTGGTTTTCATGCTGTTACAGCGCGCATACGTCATGAAGCTTCCACGGTGGATGAAATTTATATCGATGCAAACCGCCACGATAGACGTATGGGAGAGCTGATACGGGCAGCTAAAGCAGCGAATGTCAGAATTATTCAAGCAGATGATCAACGTTTAGATGCAATGGTGGGTTCACGTCGTCATCAAGGCGTGATCGCTAAAGCAGGTGAGATTTCACTCGCGCGCAATCTGGATGAATTGCTCGATGCAATCGAAGGTCCTCCCTTATTGTTATTATTAGATGGCGTGACTGACCCACATAATTTAGGTGCGTGTTTAAGAGTGGCAGATGGAGCAGGAGCGCATGCCGTGATTGCGCCGAAAGATCGTGCTGTAGGATTAAATGCAACGGCAGCTAAGGTCGCGAGTGGTGCTGCGGAGTCAGTGCCTTATATTACCGTTACCAATCTTGCGCGTACCATGCGCGAATTGCAGGAGCGTGATATCTGGCTGACAGGAACCACGGAAGATGCCAAGAGTTCAATTTATGAAGTCGATTTCACAGGCGGCTCTGCATTAGTTATGGGTTCTGAAGGTGAGGGATTACGCAGACTGACACGTGAAAATTGTGATCGTTTAGTGCATTTGCCTATGTTGGGTTCTGTCGAAAGTCTCAATGTTTCAGTTGCGTCCGGTGTTTGTCTCTATGAAGCAAGACGGCAGCGCATGCAAAGTAAATAAGCGCCGTTTCGACCTGCAACCTACTTAACACTCAGTCTGGCAGTAATTCGAATAAAATCACCGTATAGTTTATTTTTCATCCATCGTATGTTCACTCGCTTAAAAGAAGATATCGCTAGCATCATAGAGCGTGACCCTGCTGCTCGTAATACGTGGGAAGTGCTGACTTGCTATCCTGGTTTGCATGCAATTGTCATGCATCGCTGGGCGAGTACATGCTGGTCGTATGGCTTTAAATGGCTAGGTCGATTCATCTCTTATCTGGCGCGTGTGTTAACGGGTATAGAAATTCATCCTGCAGCAACGGTAGGTCGTCGTGTATTCATTGATCATGGTTTTGGTGTGGTGATAGGTGAGACGGCTATCATTGGTGATGATTGCACCATCTATCAAGGTGTGACCTTAGGTGGTACTTCACTCACTAAAGGTGCGCAGCGTCATCCAACCCTAGGGCGAGGTGTGATCATTGGCGCAGGTGCTCAGGTATTAGGTGCGTTTACAGTGGGAGAGGGCGCTAAGATAGGCTCCAACGCTGTTGTCGTTCGAGCAGTGCCTGCAGGCGCGACTGCAGTTGGCAATCCTGCCCGCATCATAGAAAAAAATGACCATCAGCCCGCATTGGATGGCGCAGCAGCACGAATTTTTGCAGCCTATGGCATTACTACCAATGGCGATGATCCACTCTCCAAAGCCTTGCATGCGCTCATAGACAATGCAGCGTCCCAAGAGTTACAGCTAGTGAAAATAATTGCAGCGCTGAAGGCAGCAGATATAACTTGTGAAACAGTACCTGAGCTTGATAAATTCAATGCCAGTAGTTTGAATAAACTCGTTGAATAGAATCGTCGCTCCTTGATGATTCAAGGAGTGAAAGTCGACTCTGCATTGGTAACCAAACTAAACTCACCCGCTTCATTAATACCCAACCATCCTCCGCGGGTTTTTTCTGCATCATAATCCCAATCCGGTAGAACAAAACGTGTACATACACCTTGCATAGTTTGGTGCTGATGTTGATGCGGTCTGTGTGTATGACCATGAATCATCAAGTTAACCTGATGCGATTCAAATAGCGCATCGATAGCGGCTAGGTTCACATCCATTATGTCCATAGATTTATTTTTCTGTGCATCTTTACTACCTGCGCGCATAGTTGCGATCAGTGCTTTTCTTTGCTGTGAATCTTGATTGAGAAATTGCTGCTGCCAAGCAGGGTCACGTACTTGAGCTCTGAAAGTCATATAAGCAGTGTCATCTGTGCACTGTGCATCGCCATGAAGGAGAAGAATTTTTTTGCCTGCAATCTCAGTGATTACAGGTTCATTTAAGATTTGTAGGCCGCATGCATCTGCAAATTTATTACCAACTAAAAAATCACGATTCCCAGCTAACCAATAAATTTTTATGTCACGCTTACTGAGAGCAGCAAGTGCGGTAACGATACTTTGATTGAATGCATCGTTAATATCATCATCGCCTGCCCAGTATTCAAAAATATCGCCAAGTAAATACAACGCTTGAGTTTGCAGAGCTTTTGTATTGAGGAAATTGAAAAAAGCCCTTGCGGTGTGCGGCATATCCGGTGAGAGATGCAAGTCAGAGATAAAAAGCGCAGCCCATTGAGGCTGCGCTTGTTTGACTTGCGATGAGGTGAGTGCCGCGCTCATGCGTGAATTAAATCACTTCTGCTTTTTCAATTACAACGTCTTCTGCTGGCATATCAGTAAACATACTCTTACGAACGGTCTTCATGCTGCCAATTGCGTCTACCACATCAGTACCATCGGATACTTTGCCGAACACGCAATAACCCCAACCATCTGAGCCCGGATAATCTAAAAATTCATTATCATTCACATTGATAAAAAATTGTGCAGTAGCAGAATGCGGATCGGATGTACGTGCCATCGCAACACTGTAATGCGCATTCTTTAATCCATTTGATGCTTCATTTTCAACTGGATCACGCGTTGGTTTTTGCTTGAGGCTAGCTTCATAGCCACCGCCTTGAATCATAAAGCCATCAATCACACGATGAAAAATCGTGCCATCGTAATGACCGGAGTTCACATAGGCGAGAAAATTTTCTACAGTCTGTGGTGCTTTTTCTGCATCGAGCTCTAGTGTGATGTCGCCGTGGTTCGTGTTAAGTAAGACCTTCATACAGATTCCTAATTAAATAAAAAAATAGAGTGTGAAAATAAACTGATTGAAAAATTTATTCGATGATGCGTGCAGATTCGATAACAACTGCTGAGGTAGGTTGATCGCGTCGATTGGTTTCAACACCTTTCATTTTTTCTATCACTTCTGTGCCTTTGATAACTTTGCCAAAAACGGCATAGCCCCA
>JAIXOW010000096.1 GCA_027486615.1 Oxalobacteraceae bacterium
AAAGTGTCATAAAGAGAAGCATTTACTTTAAGTCTGAGCCAATTAAGTTCCCTAACTTCAATTTCATGCCTTTCTTCACCAAATTCAAAATTAATAGGTTTAAACATTTGGCCTTGGAAAGTGGGTAATTCTTTACGAAAAATTGCCCTTTTTGGGCGAACAAGTTTAAATTTGTGGGATAAGTGATGCTTTGTTTTATTACTGTGATGCTTTATCATGGAATGGAAATGTAACACTTCCTTGATGCGTGCTAAAGTTCTTAATGTAAAGTTGTTTTTCAATGAAGAAGGGTCTTGAAATAGTGAATTAATATGAATAGAATTATCCCTAATTACTGTTTTGTGAACCTCCGAATATTTTTCATATATAATTTCCTCGTCTTCGTCAAAGTCTGTTTCTACTGTACGTCGGTTACGTCCGTTAGTTGTCAAGTCTCCGTCAACAGGCAAGATGATGTCTAGATGTAAAATTTGTTTTCTAATTCTATTTAAACGTGTGCTACCGAAAACTGCTATTTCTCGAATATTTTGCATGAAAGATTCTTTTTCCGGATTATCTGGATCTACTACTTTTGAAAGCTTAGAAAGGTAATCTGCCAAAATGTCCGCCTGATCAGTGAAAGTTGTAAGATTAAGTGGAATGGCAACATGGATATGAGCCATGCCTGCTGCCATTTGGCCAATTTCATCAAAAATAGTATATTGCTGTGGTGCTGAAGGTGGGACGAATGATCTGCTTTGGGCTAAAGTGACAGATAGAGATACTAGACCAATAATTAAAATATACACTATTTTACAGTTAACATAATTGTGATAGGCATGTTCCTTATAATACCCATAATTTGATATTAATTGCGTTTGTCCTTGTCCTTCTCCTTCTCTTTCTTGTCCTGTAACGTTGGGAACCTGCTTGGCCCAAATTGGTCCGTTAGATGCCTTGGCTGTTGGACCTGCGTTGGTGCCTGACCTGCTGTCGATCCCGGTGCTGGAGCGAACAACCTGCCCGGCCGGAGAACCGGTGGCCGAAGAATTGATGGCCTTGGTACCCGTTTTTCGATTCTGGGTATTGGTGACGCCGCCCCTGGTGGCGGTGGTGGTGACAATTGCTTTGCGAATTCTTTGACCTTGTCTCCCCATGATTTGGACGATGCAGATGATGCTGACGATGCTGACGACGATGCTGTTGGGATTGGACCCTGCGGCCCCGCCCCCGGTGGTGGAACCGTCCATTGTTTACCACTTCTTAATCTTGGTAACGCTGCTGTTGGAGTTCCTAAAAGTTCTGCTTGTGTACGTCGTTTCCGCGGTTGAGCCTCCGGGGTGTCTGGAGGAGTGAAAAATTCCTCCGCCCGATTCCTATACTGAAGATGTGGCTGGCGTGGCGGTGTTGCTGGACGTTGTGGCGGTTGTTGGTCTGGACCCTCTTGTTGGTCCTCGTCGTCTTCTTCCTCAATAGGAGGTAGCTCCGGCTCCTCGTTGTTGTCGTCAGAATCTGGATTGTCAGAATCCGGATTGTCGTCTTCAAAATTTTGATCAATTGGGTAATTCCAAGTTAAATCGTATGCGACCGGATCAAACGGGAATGCTGCGTCGCCCGTTAGCAACTGATTTCGTTTGTGAACTGGCATTCGACGAAGTAATTTTCTTTTGCGCTCTACATTTTCTCCCAGTAACGTTTTGCCTGACCCCACGGGCAAGCCAAATTTATCGCACACGAATGAGGGCCCTTGCGCGACTGCCTGCCTCCATTGGATTGCTGTGTGTGCTTGAACTGGGTTAATTTGTTCCTGTTCCAATTGACGCGCCATTGATCGTGTGACTCTCCTTTCCATTAGCTGCTGCGTAGCCGTATCCCTTTCTTCTCTCAAAATAGGGTCATGCATATTTGCGGGCGGGGGGCCCGTGTCTGGGAGAGTGTTTTCTTGTGGCTCAGGCTGCACTACGACCTTCCTTGGCCGTCCTCTGCCCCTACGTGGCGGAACAATCTCCTGGGGTGGGGGAGAATTTTGCCTTTCTTCCGTGTGTTGACTTTCCTCTTGCGTAGGCCGAGTAACATAACTTTCTTTCCTTATTTGGCTAGGAAAGAAAACTGGGAATCGCTGCTGCTGTTGCTGTTGTTGTCGTTGCTGTGTCTGCTGTTGTTGTTGCTGTTGCTCCAATTGCATTTGCGGTTGTTGTTGTGGTTGTTGTTCCTGTTGTATGAATGGCTTAAGGCGAGCCACATTTACACGATAAATTTTGTTTTTGTACAAAATGTCTACCACACCAAATTGGAAAACTTTAACAACCTTGTATGGCCCGGACCATTTGGGAGCTAATTTTCTATTTCTGTTGAGAAAATTTTCTTCATGCAACCAAACCAACTGGCCTTCAACATATTTTGCCGATTGTGCTTCCTTGTTATAGTCCTTTTCGTTTCTTTCAGTTGACACAAAACTGTGCTGGGTTGCCAGATGTCTGGCTTGTTGAAGTCTCTGATACCATTCTGCTGGAGATGATTCACCGTAATGTCTTTGTACATCTGGAGTAGGAAAAGATGGAATGCGTGCCTCCTCCCCATATGTCAACGCATGCGGTGTGGCCTTGGTTGTACGATGCAAACTAGTGTTGTATGAGAAAGCCAGAGGCGCCAAGTATAACTCCCAATCTAAAGTGGTTGAGTTAACAAATGAGGCCAAATACTTTGCTACCGTTTGATTACACCGTTCCACTTGTGCATTGCATTTGGGGTTATAAGCTGTTGTTGAGGAATGTTTAATGCCCAAAAGCTTATAAAGTTCTTGACTAATCTTATTAACAAATTCCTTACCCCCATCACTGACAATTTCCAACGGACAACCAAATCTACAAATCCACCGATTAAAGATTGCCAAACTAATAGTTTCTGCCTCCTTATTTGGTGCTGCAACAATTTCTACATATTTTGAAAAAGCATCCGTCATTACTAAGATGTATTTCTTTCCCGACTCAGATGTTTTTAATGGCCCAAACAAATCAACATGAACCCTTTGATTAATTGCACTGCACTGTGGCAACGGTGTAAGCAAATGGGGTTGTGGACGGTCGTCGATTCTCCTCTCTTGACATCGACGACACCCGCGAATGTGTTGAATGATATCTGCATCCATGTTTGGCCAATAATACGATTGAAGCAGTCTTTCTCTTGTTTTAAACACTCCATCATGGCCTGTTAACAATTGTCCATGTGCCTCCCTGACTAACGCCGCCGTGAGCTTAGCCGGCACTAATAAGACCGATCGAGGTTGCGCGTCATATCGAGTTAACCTTCGCCATACAATGTCATTTTCGAGAAAGCATTCAGGGGCCACCTTTTGCACATGTCTAGCTTGTAGCTTGTTTTGAGGTAATTGACCCCACATGATGAAATTTCTGACCGCAGTAATGAATTTATCTTCCTTTTGTAGCTTAGGCAAATCTTCATTGAACACATCAATACTTGCAAGCACATTACGGCTTAGAAAATCTGCCGGCATTTCATCTCCTGATTTGTGTTTGATAACAAAATCATACTCTAACATTGCTTCCTGTAACCTGTTGAGTGTTTTCTTATGAACGGTAGCTAAATTTTCTAATGGCCTGTGATCAGAAAATAAAGTAAATTTTCTACCTCTAAGATAACTGTCAAAATGTCCCATGGCCCATACTGCCGCCATCATTTCTAACAAAAATGGAGTATAATTCTTTTCATGTTTTGCCAAAGCCCTGCTTGCATAGGCAATAACTCTATAATTGTTATCATTATCCAATTGACACAAAATAGCCCCCATTCCTCCCTCTTGTTCTGCATTTCCTGTTGCTGCGTCTACAATAAGAGAATATGGCCTATCCTTTCTTGGATATGCTATGACTGGCTCCGAACAAAGTGCAGTTTTTAACTCATTAAATGCTTTTAATGCTTTGTCATTTAGCACTCCTCCTCTCCAAACCGACTCTTTTCTAGTTAGTTGATTTAACGGATTGGCAATTGTTGAGAAATTTCGGACATGAGCTCTGAAGAAATTACATAGCCCCAAAAATTGTCTAACTTGATGTACATTTGTGGGCGGTTTTGCATCTCTTACTGCTTGTAATTTGTCTAACCCTGGTAATATACCCTCTGGCGTTAGTCGAAATCCTAAGTACGAAACATTACTTGACCCAAAAGTACACTTTTTGAGGTTGACCTTTAACCCCGTTTTGCGTAACCTGTCAAACATTAACTGTAGACCACGTCTGTGTGATTCATGATCACTAGAATGTAAGATTAAATCATCTATGTACACAATAACTGATTTTAGTCCTAACATTGCAAGCTCCACTAACCTTTGGAACCCTCCCGGACAAGATTTGAGCCCCATGGCTGACACTAACCATTCGAACTGGCCCATTCCGGGAATTGTAAAAGCTGTGTATTGTCGCGAACTTTTCTCTAAAGGCATTTGCCAAAATCCGGATGTTAAATCCAAAGTAGAAAAGATTGTCGAACCTGCTCGACCTATTTCACCAATACATTCATTTACATCTTTCATACAATATTTGTCGTCTAAACTATTTTGATTTAATTGTCTAAAATCCTGTACAAATCGAAACGAGCCTGGCTCCTTTTTCGGAACGATAAAAACTGGACTATTGTATTTACTATTTGACCTTTGAATAATGCCTAATTTTAACCATTCTCTGACTTGTTCCTCTAACATTTTTCTATGAACATCAGGAATTTTAAATTGTTTTATATACAATGGATCTCTGTGCTTGAGAGTAATGCTGTGTTCATAGTGATTTGCTTTTCCCAAATCGAATTTTGTTTTGCTGAAAATGTCATGATTTTGAAACAGTAATTGTAGATATTTGTCACGTTCATTAATTGGCACATTAATGTTAATGTCTTCCATCATTTGTTGCTTTCTTGCGTCAGACAGCTGTGGTGGCAGCTGTGCCATTGACTCAGAAAGCGCAGCTTGAATTTCGTTCACTTGCACTTGCTCAATGTGGCTGCCCTGAATGCACTCTAATGTTCCCAGGATATCTCCTCGTGAGATATTGATTTGGCATGGTGAACAGTTCTGAAGCATGACAGTGACCTCCCCCAGTTGGTTAGTCTTTACAAGACCCGGACCGCCACTGAGGAGGGGAGAGACAGGTGAACAAATTGTGGCTACCGCTTGTAGCCCTGCCACGGGCCGTGTACCGTCCGCCGTTATTGTAGCTACTCTAATAGGTTGTGCTGAGAGAGCAGGAACATTATGCGCAGATAGTGCAACTAGCTTGCCCGTGGGGAACGAAAATTGCTGCTCTTCAAAGAAAAATTTTTGCCGTTTTGCAGAATAATTGAGACCTAATTTTTCAATTGCATCAATTCCCAATATTGCTGATTGCCCTAAATTTTCACATACAAAAACTATTTGCTGAATATTACGATTAAAGACTGTTAGATTCATGAGATACGCCCCTTTGACTCGAAGTTGGGTGTTGGACGCACATCTTAAATCCTTAACCAATTTTAATTTTTGAGGTCTTTTATGTACAGGTATTTTTCGAAATTCATTTACATTCATGCAACACACTTGTGCACCCGTATCGAAAAGCCATTGCGAAGCTGTTCCATTTGCCAAAATTTGCAAAAATGGTCTTTTTGCCGTATTTACAATTGACGCTATAGAAAGCGTAATAACCGAAATGATTGCTTGCATAAAGGAGGACATATTTGTTTGCTTTGGAACTGGCTT
>JAIXOW010000275.1 GCA_027486615.1 Oxalobacteraceae bacterium
GATCAGATTAGAGGCTCCGGCAAAGTGAATGTTAATGCCCGTAACATTTTCAGGATACCGACTCCATCCGGAAAGCGGTTTTCTCGTATGCTCTTGCGGAAAAGTTGCCCAGTCAGGCAAATATAGAATGTAAATTAGTCTACAGTGGCTCGGTATGTAGAAAACAACTTGACTGGTCGATTGTTCGGCTTCCAGAGCCTTGTGTTGCCCCCTCACAATGTCGTAGTCGTAATTTCCGACACCTCCATTGTCAAACTCTTTCATCGCCTTGACGTGCTCGACTTCGTCCAACACCACCGATTCGTACTCCAAGCAGGCATCTTGAAAGGTCAATTTCACGTTTCCAGTTGGAGCGTCCAAAGATTCGGTGGCAACGTCAAAGTAGTTTGCAATGTTCATTGTAGTATGAAATATTGCTTCCATCTTGCTGCGATAAATGTGCAGCTTTACAATGATCTCGGTATCGGGAGGGAAAAATAGCGACTGTTCGCGCACTTGGTCTATCGATTCGATCGTTTTATTTTTTCGATCGAACGGAAAGACTCCGTCTTGATAAATGGGAATTCTAGTTCCTCTGGTTGCTGTGGGAGAACTGTAATCGAAAGCCATGGTGGCTTTACGCATTGTCGGATTGTTGCCAATGTTTACATTTGTAATGTCCGAGTTGGTGGCAAAATAATGCTTGGCTCTGGAATTGTAAATTCTGGCGCATCGAACGTATTGCTGAAATAGCCCTCCCACAGCCGAATTTGTCGGCACCATCTGATTGTTGATGTAAACTTCGGTTTTGTACGCAAAGCTGGCTCCCATAATCGAGGGGTCCAAGTACATGAAGGGCAAAGCGCTAGAAGCTCTCAGGGCATTTTCTTTTCTGGCTCTATCCGGATTGGGATCATTTTCTAGGTAGTCGGGATTATCGTAAACGCCGTAAATCGTGGCCGAGATGGATTCCGGATTGAATCTAATCCACTCTTCTTTGTTCGACTTGATGACAAACTGCCAGTAGGAAGTCGCGTTGATGTTTCCCGTTTGATAGGGCTCCTCCACTTTTGTCTCTGCTCTCTTGATACCGTTTCGAGACTTTAGTTGTTCCGGACGACCGGCAAGATTGAAGCCCGGAGGAAGGGAGGCCTCAGATTTGGGTGCAGCCGTTACTGATTCAGAAACGAGCTCTCCCATTTTTTTCTTCTTTGTGATAGTTTTGCCTTTAAAGGCAATGTTGACACGCTTTTTCGGCGCGTCCGAAGAGGCTGCAGCTCCGTCAGCCATCTTACTTTTCTAGAGCTTTGCTCAGTCTTTTTTGGAGAGCACCCAAAGATTTGTTGGCCTGCACCAAAGCTCTCTTGTGAGCTGCGTTAACTGCTCGTCTCTTCTTGGACGAGGGCGACTTAGACTTTCTAGAAGAAGAGGTCTTCTTACTGCTTCGACGACGATGCTTCTTCTTGGATCCGGATTCCTTTGCATCCATCTTCACATGGTCGGAATCTTCAGCCTCTTGCTCTTCCGAAGAAACCGAACTAGAGCTGGATGCCGAAGACGAAGAGGAAGAGGAAACAGAGCGCTTTTTTTTCAGAGCCTTCTTGGAAGAACTGCTAGATTCTTCGGTTGGGGGGGTTGTGGCACTAGCACTAGCAGTAGCAGCAGAAGAAGAGCTTCCTTGATGCTTTTCGAGAAATTTTTTAAATCTACTCTCAAGTTCGGACTCTTCGATAGAAGACATGTAGTCGTGATAAATTGGATAAGATTCTTCAATATTTTTATCAACAGACTTTGGCAAACTTTTGCTAGGCTGTTCAATTACTCGATCAAGCTCTTCAGTTTCTTCTCCTTCAAGTTCTTCTTCTTCTTCCTCGCTAACCGAACTATCTGACTGGTCAATATTTTTTCCAAGTATCAACATTGGACTAGAAAAAAAGATAGGAAAAAAAACACATTTAACAAAGAGATTTTTTTATTTACATCAAAAAAAGAGAACGAACGAAAGAAAGAAAAAAACACATATTTAATAGTACACATTGGTGCGAACTGCTTTCAAATCAATTTTGATAAACATTGGTGAAGCATCGGCAGGCAGTTTAAAAGTGTTGAAGGCCTCATCGATAAATTCGATGGCCAAGTATTTCATATTTTTAATATTTTTTACAATAGCTTTGTTAGAAACAATGTTTGGCTGTCTTTCTCTAATTAATCCTAAAATACTACAGGCCCCTCTAATAGACACGTGATCTGTCGGCTCGCCTTCCTTAATCAAAACTGTACAATACGCGGGAAAAGTGTTGGGAGGGGTGCACACATGAGGACGTCGAGAATTTGCTACGATAAATCTTTGGGCAGGTCTAGGCAAGGGATTGTCAATTTCTATTTCCATCCAAGGATCTTCTTCAACAGGATCTGGAGCAATTTCTTCTTCTTCTTCATCATCATTATCATTATTATCTTCTTCGGGAGCTTCATCAATTGCGTCAAGATCTTCTTCTGGTGGTGGTGGATTCTCAGCTTCTTCTTCTTCTTCGGGAGCTTCTTCAATCACATCAAGATCGGGTTGAGCCTGACCGACATTTCCAGGTTGTTGTTGTGGTGGATTGACATTTGCAGGTTGTTGTTGTGGTGGATTGACATTTGCAGGTTGTTGTTGTGGTGGATTGACATTTGCAGGTTGTTGTTGCGGTGGATTGACAACTGCAGGTTGTTGTTGTTCAATTACAGCTTGGACGACAATTTGCTGACCCCTAGGAGGAGGAGGAGGAGGATCTTCAACAATAGCTTGTGGTGGTGGTGGTGGTGGTGGTGGTGGTTGTTGTTGTTGTTGTTGCAATCTTTTTTGCACATTTTCGTCGACAATTTTTTGTAGACGAGCAGCTTCAGCTTTTGCAGCCAATTGACGATTGCGTTCAGCCTCATCTGCCTTGGCTTTGAGAAGTAATTGACGAACACGTTCGGCCTCGGCCTCGGCCTCTTTTGTTTCCCTCGCAAGAACTTCCTCAGCTTCTTTTTCAGCTCGTTTACGTTCTTCAGCGTCCTTGGCTTTGGCCAGATCAGCTTCAATTCGAGCTTGCTCAGCTTTGTTAACAATATCTTGTTGACGAATTCGTTCAGCAGCGGCTTCGGCTTCGTCGGCAAGTTTTTTAAGACGAATACGTTCGGCTTCGGCAGCAGCCTCTTGCTGTTTTTTTAGTCGAGCACGTTCAGCTGCCTCTTTTTCTGCAGCCAATCTTTGCTTTTCTGCATTTCTTTCATTTACAATTTTCTGCCAAGAGTTTTGCCAAATTTGAGTAATCTCGACGACCCCTCCCGTTTGATTGAAAAATTGCTCTCTCATTAAGTTGTTAATTATGACTTGACACTTTTCAGATTCGACCTCTGTTTCATCGTTGTCGCTATTTACGGCAAACATCGTATCGAGTTTTTGAGATCCGGCCAGTCTCAAGTTGACAATTGGAAGAGTCAGACCCAATTTTTCTGCAATTTTGGATCCAAACCGCGCGTAAATATTAAAATTGCCCAGAGTGTCTCCGGTAGATTCCAGATTGGGATCTTTAGAAAGGACAATGTAAGTTGTTTCCCCTTCCGGCTTCAAAGTAAATTTGATAGAACCGCGAGGCAAATTTATTTGCTGAATAACGCACTCGGCCAAAAGTTGAAAGAAGTAAACAGTTGCTCCGAGATTTTGATAGCAAAGAGCTTCTTCGGAAAAAGTCAAGTAGGCGTTGGGAGACGAACTCGGATGTCTTTCAAAGTGAAAATATACAGTGTCGAGATTGAAGTTTATTCGTTTGCTCGAAAAAATTACTGGAAATATTGTGGCAGTCTCTACCAGCTCTTCGCTTAAAAATATTTTCTCGTCCGTTTTTGAACTGTTGACGAGACCCCACTTGGATGCGGCTCCCTCTGTAGTGGAGCGAACCTCCGTAAGCTGAGTGACGAATCCCAAAATGTTGTAAAACGGTTTAGAATTACATAAAAATCTAGTTTGCGCCGGAAGAGTAATTTTCAGTCGACAAAAATTTCTTCTGCTAGAATCGGAGCAGTCAATTTCGAAAGCAGGTCGAGAAAGCAAAAGCTGCTGAAAGTGTCGCTCGATGCGAGGTCGTATGGCTCCGTGCAGGTACTTGACAATTTTAGAACTCGAAGTATACGCTCCTTGAAGTACGCCGGCAATTTCTATGGGAAAGCTCGAGTTTAAAAATCGACCTCGATACTCGACTTGGTATTCGGTCAAGGGCTGAACTTTAGGACTTCTCTTGTACCGTTTGTGATGAATTTCGCTGTCTTCGGCATACTGAACTATAGGCGCGGGGTCATCCGGAAAAGTGAAGAAGCGTGTTCGACGTCTGTGAACCAGGGGCATGGGCCTGGGAACTCTGATTGTAATTTTTTCTGTCCAGCCATCGTCTGTGACTGGATACGGGGCGGTCGGAGGGAAGGGCTCAAAATGATTGTGCTCTGGATTGTGACAGATGGTCAGATTGACGAGCTCCAGCTCCACGTAGTCTTGAGCGGGAGGAGCGCTGTGAGCGACGAGATCTGCTCCGTCCAAGTCTATGATTGCGTAGGTCTCGTCTGGATCGAGTCGTCCGGTGAGCTGCAGCAACATCTAGAAAAGAATTGGAGCCGGTTTTAGTTCGTTGCTGTAAAAATGCAGAGACGGACCAAACTCTCCCAAGCTGTAGACGGGAACGTAAGTTTTTGAGCCCTTGCTGCTTCTCAACTGACGACCTGTCACCGTGTAAACTGTCTTGCCGAAACCTCCGACCGAACTTATTTTTGTAAAAGTCTTTAACTTTTCCTCGGTAAATTTCCAATTGGCGTTTCGAGCTAGCAAAACTTTTTGACCCAAATTAAATTTAAAAATCTTCTTGTTCCAACCTTCGTTGGCAAAAGGACCGGCCTTGAAGCTGTTGAAGTCGAGTTCAGGCTCCGAGGTTCGCATCAGCTGACTCAGAAAGTGACTAAAATTTTGTCTGTTGACGGCCTGTCGTCGATAGCTGGTGCGCTCAATCTTTTGACTGTTGTACTCGTCGACAATGGGCTTGACAAATTTTATCCAGTTTTTTCCCCCCTTGTGTTGAAGAGCTTGCGAAAGTTTGGTCTTCATGAACCGAATGTATCTTTCGGCCAAGTAGGCCTTGTGTCCTTTCTTCAAGAAGCGCCACACAATCTTGTAATCTTTGTAAATTTTTTCTCTGAAAGCTTCGCTCGTGGCAACACTATCTCTGTCAGAAAAAATTGTCGAAACGTCTCGTCGAACTTCTACAAAATCTTGGATGGCTTTGAGCCATTCCTGAGTCCCCTTTCCCCTTGTAGGCGTCACGAAGAGTCTGTTGGTGAAATTTTCCACCGCAACCAGGAAGCCGGTGTGACCTCCGTTCGACCCTGACCAGTTGGCGTGAAACTCGCCAAAGTCGATGTGGTACATGCCAGGTCTGAGAATGCCGACAGTTTGATAGACTTTGGTCTTACGGGCCGGAGCAAAGTGAGCCACATCTTCTTGGTTGTTGAGAAAAGCGTACACTTTGGACAGAGTCACTCCTTTCAATTTTTTATCTTGCGCGTAACTGTACAGTTGGCGAGCTGTCAAAGCCACACCGGTTTTGTCAAACTTTGACTTAAAATAGGTCTCCAGCGTTTCCATGATCTTCGATCATAGCCTCATCTGGAACAAAAGAGATTGGAAACGTGTGTAAGCCGTCGGACGTGACGTGACGTTTTAAGTTAAAAGGTGCCGCCAGACTCTTGCACTCGTGAGCAATCAGCATTTCTCCTGTTCTAGAAGGTCTGAGACACGATCTGTGAACAACAACTTGATTAAGTCTTTGCTGATCAAAAACGCTGTTGGGTATCAAAGTGGCAATGTAGCGATTGACACCCTTGCACCTGGTGTAGCACGTTTTTTCTTTTCTCTCTTTTTCAAACTCGCTCGACGAAAAAAGTCTGTAAATTTTGAGAGCTTTGAAGAGTCCCACTTTGAAGGTGCCCTCCAACTTCATTTTGCCGTGACAAGTTTTGTCACCGCTCTCGTCGGCAATGATGTCGAGAAGCTTCCACTCTTCTTTTTTCTCTGCCAACAAATTGTCTTCGATATTTTCGTGCGTCAGCGAAAATATGCAACTGTCGGTATCCATGTAGCAGATTTCAGCCAGTTTTGGATCCAGACAGTTTAGCATGGTGCTTACGTGACTCAAAATGATGGTCTTTGAATTGCTCAGCACAGCCACGCCTCGCGGAATGCAATTTTTAATTTGTTTGCCCACACCGCTCACCACCATGGAGTACAAAAACGAGTACTTGTATTTTACCTTCTTTTTGCCCCAACCCACTTTTTCTTTGGGTATCTTAAAAATAGCTCTAGGCTGGTGTCTAGGAGAGGCCGAATAATTGTGATCTCCCTCCGTAGTCAAGCTCTCGACTTTCTTTTTTTCGCTTCTTATAATTAGTTGCTCGGATATATCTCCCCCTTCATCTTCGCTCTCCAAACTCGACTTGCTAGAATCTGTGCTAGCTTCTTCTTCGTCGTCGTCGTCGTCTTCTTCTTCGCTAGCACTAAGGCCTCTCTCAAAGAGTTGACCTTGACGTTGATCTTCCTCGTCAACGTCGGTGTCTGAGTAGTCGGTGCTATCGAGCTCCTCTACTTCATCGACCGCAGCTTGATCGAGTATAAATTCATTGACCCGTTCGGTATTTTTCTTCTTCTTTTTCTGCGATTTTTTGGAGGGCTTTAATTTTTGACGCACAACGCCCAGAAGAGAAATGTGCTTGAGAGACAAGTGGGCCAATTTTTTACTTCTCTGACGACACAAATTTTCTCCGGTAATTAGTCGAGTGTCGTCATAGTCCGAAGACTGAATGATCTTGTATCTGCAAACAAAACAAAATCAGCCTTTAGCAAAGAAAATTTTATTTTTTTATACATTATTTTTTTAAAAACATTTGCAAGAGTTCTTACCCGTAGGCTCCGTTGAGAATGAGCTTGAGAACTTCGGCGGCTGCCAGATTGCCCTGTTTCTTCATCTCGTGTCGCAACTGAAGCAGGGGCTCGATAAATCGACGCGACTGATGGCCAAACTTGTACCACAAAAAGTGAGTAATCTCAAAGTCGCAAAAATCTCGCTCTTGCATCAGCCAACGAAGATAGTTGGTAGAGATTGTCTCCTCGCTGTGAAAGGTCGTAGAGTTGAGAGTGCGGGGCGCCTGCTTGAGCAAGTAGTTGTTCACCTGCTCGCTGTCAACGTCCAAATTGTAGTACTCTGCAATTTGCGATTTTGTGTGCTGGCTCAACTCGTCAGGAGACGGCGCGTAATTTTGAACGCAGAATCCAAAATGGTTGCTAGCCGGGGGCTCCACTCGACCCTCTCGACCACCTCGAAGCGTGACGAATCCGTCAATTTTTCCGGTCGCAATGTCGGTCATCAATTGTTTTTTGTCAAAAAGTACTTTTGGCGGAGGAGGCAAGTAGAAGGACTGAGCTCTTTCTTCTGCCAACAATTCTTGAGCCGAATAGTAGGTCTTGTGAGGGTCAACAAAGGAAGGCACCGGAACGCCGTGAACAAGTTCGCACTCGTAAACGACGTGGTAGTGAAAGGTGACTTGTCCTGTCAACACTTGACTCATGGCCTCTGCGTAGGCCGACCTGAACGAGTCCATCAACTGGGTAGGCTTGTCGACAAAAAATTGCGTGTAGCGATCTGTTGTTGAAGGACACTGCTCCATGTGTCCGTCGTAGTGCCAGTGATAGCCGTGATAATTAAAGTAGTGGAGCTCCATCTTCTCTCCCACTTTGAAGGCCAAGGTGAGGTCGGCTCTCTGCTTTTCCGAATACCCGAAAACTATTTGTCCAGGTCCAGTGTGAATGCTGGAAAAAACTCTGACAGGTTTTTCGGTTGCTGCGAGGCCAGTGTACTTGGAGTGACCTCCGAGAAGCAAGTACTGAACGGCAACGGCCTCGGCGCGTTCCGTTGAGTTGAGAGCTCTGGTCTCCTTCTTGAGCAAGTGGCTCCTGTCCGGATCCGTCACGTAGAGAGAGCCGGTGCCGTAGGGCAGCTCTTCCATTTCTGCAAAAGTACATAAAATTAATTCGAGGCCAAGAAAAAAACCCCACCCTAGGGAGGGTGGGGGGAGGGAAGGGGAGGGGGGAGGGGTTTAGGGTGGGGGGGAAGGTTGACTGTGAGGGTTGGGATTTCCCTTTCCTTTTCCTTTCCCCTCCCCCCTCCCTTTTTGGCTTTAATTTAATTACTCACCACTAGAAGGATAAAGTGAGGTGGCATCATAATAGGCCACAAAATTGCTGGCCTCTCCATTGTCAAGCCAGTGGGCGTTGTTGCGATAGTTGAGACCTTCTTCTTCGGCAAATCGATCTGCCTGACCTCCGGCCTCACTACGAAATATGCTGCAGAGACCGCTGAAAGAAAAAAGCGTCATTGATTTTTTTGCTTCGAGCTCAATTAAATTATATATAATTGTACAAAAAAAATTAAAAAAACGCTTATTCTCTCACCCTCTCATTCCCAGACGAAGTAGTCGATAAATTTGACTGTTGTTGGGAAAGAAGGCTCCAATGTCGCAATTGTTGGCGCTGACTGTCATTCCGGCCAAGTTGCTCAAACTTGAAATTGTGTATTTGCCGGTTTCGATAAAGTCGATGCCGACGACTCGCTTCAAAGTGCGTCTCCATTCTTGACCGGCCTTGTACAAAATGATGACGTCCAATTTTAAGTAGGTCCTTAAGTAGTCTCCTAGATTTTTGCATCCAGAGTCGACGTACAATTTTTGCGCTTCTTCAATTTCTTGACCGGTTATTTTAGCGTTTCCGGTCAAGTCTGATTTCCAAAGTTTCGGATCAGACGGAAGTTCGGGAAGATCCAAAATTTTGACCGAGGTCAACAGACCAAATGGAAAGTGAGCCTTGACTTGTTCCAAATTGAAAAGCTTGCCAAAGCTTCTCAAATTTGTTGAAGGCGCCAAAAGTTTGGTCATGTCTCGAAAAGAAATGCCTGAAGAGGTTCGAATTTGCGTCACCTTGTTGCCTTTCTTTTCCATTTTCGGTCTGCATTTTTTTTCGTAGAGATACGGAATCAAGTAGGACTCGAGCAGAATGTGATCGTAGCCAGAACTAAAAAACAAAGAACAAAATTTGTTTTTTTCTTTTAAAAATATATCTACTTGAAAAAAGTCTATAATTATTTATTTTTTAGCAAATAAAAAAAAGTTTCGTGAAAAAACAAAAGTGATTACCCGTAAAAGCTGAAGATGGTGTATTCCCGTATGAGAGATAACAATTGTCTCTCGAGCTGACCGACCAGAGATTGGCAGTAGGAGCGATGATAAGATTGCTGCTCGATCGGAATTTGATTGTCCACACACCATTTTTCGCAAAACTGAAAATGAGCTATTTTGTACGTTTGAATCATGGCAATTAAAGGACGAGCCAATCTGAATTTTTCTTTCTTAACAGCTGCGTGACGCTCGCTCACAAAGTTCCAATAGCGACGCATCATTTTATAAATGTCCTCTTCAGAATCTGAATCTATCGTGAACACTTTGACGTCGCTTTCTTCGGAAAGTTGATCCAGGTGAGCAATCATCACAGGCTTTTGAACTTTTTTGAAGTGCCCCTGCAACTTTACGTCGTCGACAATGCCGTAAAAAAGCCCGGAGCCTTCGCGAGCAGGCGGTTCGAGATTCAGCTCGACCGTCATGGATTCGATGTCCATGGAGGCCATCGAGAGACTGCAAAGTTGGTCGACAATTTCTAAATTTTCAGTCGTGTCGGCTCCCAACAATTTTAGCAACTCGCTGACACACAAAGTGTAAACGCACAATCTTTCTGGTCCTCCTCGACCCATGTTTAGGTCAAACTTGTCAGAGCCTCGACAAGTTTGGCACCTGCAGACTTTTACTCGAGCGTCTCCGTAAGGAATGCGACCTTGCTTTTTTAGTCTTTTTTTAGCCTCGACTTTGGCCAGAGCCTCGCGACGTTCCTCCAAATTGACGGTTGGAATGTTCAAAAAATTTGTTGTCAGCGGTTTGTCGCGTCGAGAGGTCTTTTTGTACTCGGTGATGACGGCTTTCCTGTACTCATCTTTAAGAACGTGAGCCAAGTTGGGTCCGTAAAAAGAAACGGCTATCGAAATGTCGTCAATCAATTGAGCCAAGTTGCCTTCTTCCTCTCTTTCGTCTGCTGTCACCTTTCCTCCGATAATTCCGAGATGAAAAAAGAAGCAATGCTTAGGATGCATTCTTCTGCTGGCATTTCTCAATTGCTTCTGATTGAAATTTAGCTTGCAGTAGGAAACCAAAATTATTTTGACTTTCCACAAGTCCCACAAGCGATCGACGGAAAATGACAAATCCAGAAGCGAGGTAATTGGAAAATCCGGAGGCGGCAAGTTCAAGCTTCTGGCGAGAAGCTCTCCGTAATCAGGAAATCGCAAATTTCTTATTCGAAATTCTTGACTCGAAAAAAATGCGCCAGGCAATCTCTCCAGAACTTCGTCGAGAGAATCTTCGAACTTGAAAAGTTTTCTCTCGACCGTGAGAACAAAATAGAGACAAGCGTTTTTTGTTTTTTTAACTTTTGACACTTCTCCTTGATCGACAGCCTCGGCAGCATAATCTTCCGTGGGAATTTCAATTTTGTTGTTGAAGCATCTAAAGTCGTGATATATTTCGAAAAATTTGTCAAACATTTCGTTGGTGTAGTAGATGACAATGTCGCACTCTAAAACACTCGACAAACGATTCAGGTCCGTGTGAACAGAAAAATTAAAGAACGCCGGATCTTTGAGCGGATGACGCAAGTCGAACATGGAATTTCGAATTTTTTTCTCCTGATTGGGTCGAGATTTTAAACAGGAGAGATTGGTATCTTCGTCAACCAAAGTGTAGGGTCTAAAATATTCGGCGTAAACTTCGTCGGCAGACTTTGACTGAACACAGTTGCCCAACAGAGCTTTGGAGACACAAATTTTGCCTCCGTTGGTAAGCTCACGACCTCTTCTTTGATAGGCTTCCGCCATCGTAGAAATTCGCCGAGGTAGAAGGTTCGGCATCTCGACTTTTGGATTTTTCTGCTTTCCTTCTCTCAGACACGGTCGAATTTGTATCGACAAATCGATAAATTAAGTACACAATGTTCACAAATTGGTGAACGCGAACGTTGGAGCTTTCAAAAGCTCTCCTGTGAGAAGCTATGAGAGCCTCTTGATCAAAAGAGGTCGGTATGCTATCGACGTCGGAAAGAAATCTAACGACTGTCGTAGAGCCGTACTTTAATTCTGGAGCTGCTCCGGACAAGTTGTCAGCTCTGTGATCGTGTCCGTAAAAAAGAGAGTAGGTATTTTGCTCAGCCGAACTTGCCAAAATGGCGTTAAACGTTACGACAACTTCAAAACCGGTGTCAGCTCCCGGTGTGTGCTCTCGAAAAAGGTTAAAAAACACTGCTCTCAAAGTTGACTTGATAATGGTCGAGTCAAAGCGAAATCTCACAGTCGTCTGAAGCAAACTTCCAAAATTCAGACCTGCAATTCTGGTGGCTCTGGTAGTAATTGCCGGCTGATGACTCAAAAGCCTTTTGTGGTGATCTAACAGCTCTTTAACGGTGGGGTAGTAGTTTAAATTTCTAGCAGCAAATCGTGTCCCAGATCTCAAGTTTCCTCTTTCCATTTCGGCGGCAAAACTTAAACTAACTTTTTAAAAAATGTATTTTTTCTTTCTTTCTTTCTCTCTTTATTCAAACAAAAAAGCGCTAAAACGAAAAAAAAGTTGTCTTACCTCTCTTTTAGTTTCTTCTCTATCTGTGTTTCTCACAACTTTGTAACTGCTGTGTTTGTTGTTTACTGACGCGGTCAAAAAGAAAGCCCAAGCTAAAAAGATGCGCGCGTTAAATTAATGAGCGTGCTCTCGATTTTTTGGGGAGGGCTTTTGGAGTCCGAAGAAAGTTGGGTTGAGTTAAGATTTGTCCACAATTCGAGACACACGCACTATTTTTTTCCTATCATCATCATCATCATGTCCGGCTATAAAAAGCAAGCCATTTTTGCCCGTCAACAATGGGGCAGCTCGAGTAAAAATGGAGCCGCCAACGACTTTGCCTATAAAGTCGATAAAACCTGGATGGCGCCTTTTGAGCACCACGCCTCTAACAATTCGAGGCTAATTTTCAAGGCCGGAAACAAGGATTACACCTTGGACGGATCGACAACCGACGCCGGAGGTCGAAAAGCTGTCTCCGAGATTGGACTCAAGAAGCGCTACTCGTAAGTTTACTAGTATAAAATTTTTTATGCTGTTATTATGTATGTTTTTTTTTTTAAAAATGATGATACTAAGTTCTTCCCTCTTTTTTTCAGCTATCTCTTTCCACTTTCCGGCTTTTTCTTTCTTGTAAAAATTATCGATCTGTCCAAGACCTATAAGCCCAGCTCAAAGATAATCTTGGACATCCCGACGGCCGCCAACTTTTTTTACGTGAACCCGAGCTTGACTAAGCAAAAGGTGGGAGCTGAAGTCAGACGTCTGGTGAAGGCTTGGAATGCTGAGTACGAAGAAAAACCCAATGTAAGTTACTATTTATTTTTTGCTAACTTCACAAATAAACTTAGCCTATTTAATTTAATTAAAATAAATTAAATTAAATTAAATTAAATTAAAACAAAATTATTATTATTTTTTCTAGCCTCTTCACGATCGCTCTCCCTTCTCCAAGTACGAAATTCTATCGAGCCACACGTCCAAGGGTAAAGATGACAAGCCCATTTATTCTCAGATTGTTTTGTCAATTTCAAATTGGCATTTCAATCGAGACAATCAACATCTCAAATTTGGACCGCGCTGTCGCCCCGAGGACGTGTGCATTAGCCTGAAGCTGTCCTCGTCCGCGTTCGTGTCTGCGGACGCGGCTGGACCAAGTCTTCCGAGCTACAACGAGGAGGAGAGCTACGCAGACGATCTCAGTACGTCGTCGACACCAACAGACGACAGCTGCTTCAACTTTGATAGAAACGGTGTCATCATACCGTACTTTGCCTTCGTCTCTCTTCTCGACGACGCAAACTTTCAGCACTATCTGAAAACGGTGGTTGAAAAGTTTGAAGAAACCGAAGGTCCTCTATCAAAATTATTTCAGCAAGAGGACCTGAACAACGAACAAGAAGAAGACGAAGACGAAGAAGATGTGGGTCGAAGGGCTAAAAAAACTTTTGCCCGAAACCGAAACCCCGTCGTTGACGACGACGACGACGACGACAACCTCGTCTTTGTCGGCTCAGTCGACGATTTTGCCGGCTCAACAACAGCAATCGATACCGATAATCATCCCAATAAGAAAAAACGGCCCAACACTCCAATGGCCGGAGGAGAACTCTCCGCCAAGGACGACCTCGATCCGCCAGTGAAAAAATCAGCTGGAAGAAAGGGAGCGGCCGTCAAAAAATGAGCGATCCCGGTCTTCGAGACGCTCGTTACGGAGCCGTCCTAATTTTGGGCCGGTAAAATCATCTAAAGCCCAACATTACACGTTACTATGAAACATTTAAAAAAAAAAAAAAATTTTGCTGATATTATTATTATTATTAATTTTGATTATCCCTTTTTTATTATTCAAATAAGAGAACACTAACGTACAGCTTTATTTAAGACATTAAATTTAAGATATAGTTATAATTTTTCGATCCTCCTCCAACAATCGAGCAGCTTTTTTATCGGTCAAAAAAAAGTTACCAGCGCCTAAGATCTATGTTTTTTCTCGATTGTCGGTGGACAAGCCAGCCTGTTATTATATAAAATATTCATGCAACTCAAGTCCAGCCCAATAGCCTGTTTTCATTTTGTTAAAATGCAATTTGTTTTTTTTCTAGTAATTTAAGGAAATCTAACTAAGCGATACTGTTAGATGTTAACCCACAAATATATATATATTTCTGAAAAAATACTTATTTATAACATCTTCCCTCTTCGCCAGTATTTTTTTTGATATCTATATATTGTTGTAAATACTACTAACATTTTTTTAATTCGAATTTTATTCATAAGTTTCATAGAACGTGTATGTGTAAATAAAAAAAATCATCAAATTTGTCTATCTTTATTGAACAGAGCTGGAACGGGAAAATCGACACTGTTAAAAAATATTGTTGGTGAAACTTGCGTTAAAACAGACAGAGAGCAAAAGAAAAACTCTAAACTTTTTTCTAACTTATATCTGCTAAACGTTGATAGCAAAGATAGTTCAAATTATAAGAAAACATTTTCGTACGCTAAAAAAATTGACTTTGAAGAATTGCCAAAAACTGAAAAAAGAGCTTGTGTTGTTGTCGAAGATATAATTCACATAACCAAAAAAGAAGAGGTCAAATTGAGAAATGCCATAAACTATCAAGCTCATCACAAAATTCAAAAAATTATTTGTGCCTCTCATGCCATTTACAAAAATCAAATTTACTCGTTACTGGCTTTCTTTAATTTTGTCATTTTCACTAGTGCCGTTTCCAATGTACCCACTATTAGAAATGTATTCAACTACTTTAAAGTCGAAGCGGATCAGGTTCAAAAATGGCTAGACGAATACAAGAAAATAGGGAAAGGCCGATACGGTATTTATTTTTATTTCGATTGCGAGAAAATGACATTCAATGTTTCGATGAAAATGCTCTTCAACGAATTAAAATGCATAGGTGTTTTGGGAACAAATTTAGTTGAAAATTCTGAGGTGAAAAATAACGATATTAAATTTTTACAAAGTAGATTTGAAAAATTTGTAGCCAACTTTCCGCTCAAGAACGAAGCCGCTTCGATTTTTTCGATAATAATTAATTGCATCAATCCCAATTTTGTTAGATCCCACGATTTAACAATTATATTTTTTGTCGACAAATCGAAGAGAGCTAAAAAACTGATATCGGTTGTAGACTACATAAATTTTTTGCTTGCAGAATACGAAAAGCCGACTCCCAATCTTTTAGCTCTCCACCGTTTTGTTCAATCTTTTTGTTATATTCCAAAAATTTTCGTTCGCAACGCGTTCTTGCGTGCGCAAAATGCTATTTGAGTAGAAGAAGAAGAATTGCACTTTCTTATCTTACAAATGTAGACGGGTTAACTGGAAGGGGGGGAAAATTAAAACAAAAGCACAATACAGGCGGGTTAAATTTAAAGCACCCCCTCAGTTATTGTTTGATCTCAAATTTAAAAAGAAGTCTTTTTAAAAATGGCCTCAAATATATTTCCTTCGCCAAGCATCTCTCCTGATCTCGTAAGAATGGAAGAAACCACTCTGACCGCAGCCGAAAAAGTCATCACCGACAAGCTCGGGTGGACCCACAGGTTCGACGGCATTATTGCCAAAGAAAAGATTAAGAGAGTTCGATGGTTGGTGGTCATCGTGCCGTTCATAGCCAAACTGCTTTCTCACGGAGCGGGCTTTCTCGTCTTCGACCTAATAATCGACTACCTTACTGTCACCGATTTCTTGCTACTCGCTGCTGCCTCCGACGAGCTTCTCGCCCCGTTTTTTAGACCCACGTCTAAAATTGTCAAGAGAATGATGGGCAAGATAGTCGACAAGTTACAAGCTGAACAAAGGCTCTGCTCCGCTGTACCGTTTGCTCTCTGCAACATCCGTCTGAAGCAACTGACCAACGGAAAAGATCTCCTCGGAGAATACAGGTCCTTTCGTCAGTCAAACTACCTGTGGTCGTTAGACGAGTCAACTCTATTTGGCAGCATCTACGTCACCCTGGTCGAATTTCATCCAACCAGGTAATTTTTTTTTCTTAATCTACATTCGGCTTTTTAAAAAAACCCAACTAAAAATGTAAACTTTATTTTTTAAACAAAAATTTTCTCTCCATCTTTTAGACCCATACTTGCCATGGTCACTAACCAACGAAGACTATACATTGTGGCCTACGGGGGAGAGGAGAGACGCTCGAGAGGTCAAATTCTTTTCATCGATTCAGATACCAGTTTTGACCACTCGGTTACAAGGAGCCTTTCCTGGAGCCCCGACGGAACTTTCTTGCTGACTTTTCAAGATCGCTCTGGCAAGACGTTTGACTACAGTCGAACTACCATCAAACTATGTAAGCAACCCTTCTCTCTCTCTCTGCATTATTTTTTATTAATTTTTACATTTTTTCTTTTTTCGAGTTGAATAAAATTACATTAGTGTATTCATTTTTTTCAGATCGCTACAAGGCGGAGGAGATGAGTTTCGACAGCATTGCCCTCGATTCGGCTCACCTCGGCTATGAAACGTATAGAGCTGTCTCTCTGACAAAATGGGTCTGGATCGACAAAAATACTTTCGTACTTCCCGTCTCTACCGCTAATCCGATATCTTTAAAATTGCAATACCTAACTCTGTTTCCAGACAATTCCTATTCCGTTTCCACCCGTTGCATCGACGCGCTCAGAAATTTTGTCACCTCTCAAAATGGCCCCCAATATTTTCAAAATTTTTTTGGTAATTTTTTTGCTTTTCCCAAACTTCCTGAAGCCGAAAGACATTCCGAATATTACTATTTCATCTCTCACTGCCCAAAACATTTCAATCATTCCCGCCTTCTGTTTGTGTCGAGAACAACTCTGATGATCGTTCGGTACTTGGATCTGCCTGGCTACATCGGAGATGTTTGCCTGGATCCTCGCACGAGAGAGATTTACGTTCTTCTCGGTACATGCAAAGATAGGTTTTACAACCCAGGCTATGCCGATGCTGCAACGTACCCCCCCAATCCCAAAAAATTTCACGAACTGAAGTGCTATCTCGAAGATCCTTGGATCGTCAAAAGAGAAGGCACTTCGTTTGTCGAAAATTTGATCTTTAAAGTTGACGAGCTCGGACTGAAGTGGTCGACAAGCAAGTGTCTACGATCTAAGACCTATCCTCCTGCGGGATACGAAAAGGCCACAAACAATCAGCACGCTATTTACTATCGCAATTTAACGGCCTATTCTACCTCGCAAATTCATCTAAGCAAATATTTTGTAACAGCCTTGGATGATTCGATAAAGATCGGAGTTGACATTTCCCGGTACCACCACTTTCACTCGAAAGTTTGCAAGGGGCTTCTTGGTTTGGGAAAAATTTTTCGACACCCCACAAAACCAATTTCCTTCGCTCTGACCTACAACAAACAAGGCTTTAATATTTATTTAGATGAATGGGCTGAGTCTGAAGATCGAACGGCACTTCCTTGCATAAACTTTCGACGAAATAAGTTTCACTTCAAGACCGGGCCCGTCAACTACACCTGTACTTTAAATGTGTAATTTTGTTTTCGTCGCAAACTGTAGTCGAAAATAAATATATGTTAATTAAACGAAATGCTATCTTTTACTTCTTGATTAAAATGTCATTAGTCGAATTCTTAAGAGAGAAATTTGAACTCATTCAGCTTTTCGTTGACAAACAAGCTAAAAGTTATTTTAATCAAACCAAAAAAAAATGTTGGGAAATATGGTAAATTGTGTAAAAAGCCTTTTTGGTCTTGACGGAGAAGATTACGAGGACAAAAACTTTGTCCTTTGCGAATCGTCTTGCTTGTGCAGCGAAAGCACGAGCGAACCGATTTGCACGAGCCCCGACATCATCCAGGAATATTGTCCCGAAGACAAATTCCAACTTGAGCCGTCATTTCCAACGACGACAACAACGGTGTCGTCAATTAGTTCGACTCCTCCTCTTCTCGAGCTGGACAGGAGTTTCTTTGTGGAGCCTACCCCAACCTACGAGGGTTCCGCAACAGAGTCTTTGGTACCAATGATTATTATTTAGCATCATTTTTGTCTAGCTTAAAAATTCTCGCAACATTAAAAGCTATAAAAATTGCTGCTGATAATAAAAAATTGGTCTAATAAAAAGCAGTTGTCTCCTACCTACGTTCATATGGGAGACCCGTACTCAACCGTCTACACGACAACTACCTCTACGCCTTACTTTCCGGCAGACCAACCAGAACCAAGCAGTCAGGTAAAAATAATTATTATTGTCTTATATTAGATAAATTAATTGCTTTTTTACGTCGCGTCAACTTGTTAATAATATTTTTTAGCTAACTATATATATGTGTATCCTAACAGGGACACCTCACTAACATCGAGCTAGCCGTCATCGTCGGCACCCTAGCCACCTTTTTGTTGGTCGTCTCGCTGCTACTCTTTATAATCTGGATCTGGCTTCGCCGGAGCGAAAGAAAACTTGAGGCAAGAAAAAATTTTGCTAGCTTTTAGTTTATTGAATTTAAAGTTTGTGTGTGTTTTTAAATAACAAATTTTCCAATTCAAATTATTAATGTAAATTATGTATTTTTTTCAGAAGTACGTTGGGGCGCTTTCAGCTACTTGGAGGCAGGATCTTCAGAGGTAACTATGACGTCCATTTTTTCTGTACCAGAATCTTTCTTTTTGGTTGGAGGCTCTTCGTTCTCTTTCCCGTCCCCCTCACCGCGCTCTTCTTCTTCTTCATCTTCATCAGAAGTTTCGTTTGACATGTCAAAATCATGCTTTGACGAAATGTACCGACTTAGAGTTTCAAAGTTGCACTCGCATAGTTTCAAAATTCTCCAGAAGCCCCTCAGATCATTTTGAAAGTTTATGTAGCGCTCTAGTTCGTCCACAAACTTTACTCTAGGTACTCCCAAGTAGTTTCGATCTTCCGACCTCCTGACCACAAGTTTGTGCAGCTCATCCGAAACGGTCCGATTTTGAAAATCTTGTTGACATCGTCTAACGAATTTTTCAATTTCGCGCTTCTCATCGAGCACCTAAAATGAAAATATTTAAATTTTAATAAAACATGGAATAATAGCAAATTTAAAGCGATATATATATTAGCTTACGATTGTGATATATTTTTAACAATAACTATACCTTTTCGATTTTTTCCACAATATAAGTATTGTAGTCTCTCTTGATGTAGTGCGGACTGTAGACGTCCGGAAGTTTGAATAGAACTCCCCTGAGAAAGAAGCGCTTTTTTTCCACCAACTTGTAGTGCAGATCTTCAAAGAAGAATTTCAGATCTTCTTCTTGATTGAGCTCTTTTCCCTTTGTTACGTTCTTGGGGGGTCTGCTCTCCAGCAGCTCATTCAATTTTTCTATAGTAGATCTAACGTACTCGTAGGGAGTATGGTGCGATTGCTCCTCGGCAACATCATATTGTTCCGGATCCACCTCATAAACGTACTTCGATAGTTTTGGTAGCACAACACCATTAGGCAGATAGCAGAGTGCGCTAAGTAATTTTTCATTTTTAAAAAAGATGGAACGACCGTCTGACAAAGTAACAGGAATCATCTTGTTTGCTTTTTCAGAATCGCGACTCAACTGGAAGAAGTTCAACTGGAGGCCGGTCGAACTACGGAGGAAGAGGCACGATACTATTCTGCTCCTCCGAATTCGCGCTCGGGTACGCCTAGAGAAGAACAACAAAAGCAGGAGGAGGAGAAAAATATCTACGAGCTCGTAGACTATCAAAAGGTGGATTCCAGCGAGCGCCATCTCGGTCCTGTCCGACCTAATTTTCCTCCGCCGCCTCCTCCTCATGCAGCTGCTGCTTCTGCTACTGCTAATCCCTCGAACACGACGACCTACACAGACGTGTACTCGTGCGTGAAAAAGGGAGCAACGGCAAATTCGGACAACGACGAGAAAGTACTTTAAATCAAAATATTTCTTTTTGTAATTTTAATATAGAAAAAATTGTATTTATCTTAGCATTTAAAAGATAAGTATTATTTTTTTTCAAAGAACTTGCAAAGAAATAGCTATTTATTATAAGCAGGAACTCTCAGATGACGACCCCTCCGTCAGCCTCGACTTTGCTGCCAAAGTTGCTCTACTTCAAAAAAAACTTTCTAAGAAGAACTAAAAAAAGCTTGTATCAGTATCTTTTTCGCTTCTTTCTGTGCTTGCTATAATTTGTGTTTTAAATAAAATAAATATGGGAATCACTTACAAAGTTCGAATTCGTTGCTTAAAAGTTTTGGACAAGTCAAAAATTGACTTATCTCCTATACACTACGCTGACGGGGATCGAAGTATCTGGCAAGAGCAATTAACAAAATACTGCGATGAGTTATACCCCAATATCAAAGAAATCGTACGAATGTACGATCACGACACCTGCTACAAATCGTACTACCTGATGTCAGGTCTACTCGTTCCCAGCTGGTACGATTGGAAGACCTGTCCCCAAGTACTTTTGATCTCAAACTTTGCCTATGACCGACGAGGCGATACCCTATACAAAATTACTTTCTTCGATCACTTGGGCGATTTTATTTCGGCTGAAAAAAGAATAGTGCCTTGCGAAGAAAATCGTTTTATGGTGCTCATCCCAGAAGAGACCCACTCTTTCAACTATCTAATTACTTCCCCGTTTGAGCGTGTCGACACGTCTAGTGACGAGAACGTGCACTTTTTTAATCACGGAAAAAAATGTCTTACGTGTCCCAAATGTGTTTGTAAATGTAACCCTGACAACGACAGCGACATCGATTCCGATTCTGCTTCTACCATCACTTTGGGAGAACACGACCAAGCTGACGCCTACGACGAAAGCGAGGACGAAGAACCTCCAACTAAAAGACCCAACTCTACTTGCGAGCAAGAAACGTGCAAATTATTGATTTGAATTTAGTGCTAATTTTTTCTCAAAACAATATCATATATACCCTTAGTCTGATCTATAGATATCTACGAATAAATAAACATTTCATTTTTTTATCAAAAATTTATTTTTTTCATTCATCGTCCTCATCTTGAATAATAACGTTCAATCTTTTTAAAAATTCCATTTGATCATTAAACATTAAATGATATAATCTATGAAGTTCAGCACCTTCTTGTGTTATAGTGTTATGCGCAGCACCTCGAAAAAAGGTGTCACAAAAGCAAAGATCAAAGTATTTCTCGTCGTAAAAGACGGCATTAAAAATTGAAAGTGCCAAAAACAAATTTTGTAGTTTTTTCAAAATATTTTCGGCGCAAATATCGACTTCTAAGTTAAGTTCAAAAACGTTTGAAATATTTTGAAAGTCGATAAGAATATCTTGCAGGTAGTAATTTAGTTGAGAACTTACTTTCGTAGGAATGCGCACATTCAATTTTAATTTGGGGAGAATTTTGTCAAAATCAGAAATAGATTGTCTGAAATGATAAGCTTGGTGATA
>JAIXOW010000227.1 GCA_027486615.1 Oxalobacteraceae bacterium
CATGAACGAAGATTATCGGGTTGTGAACAGTGAAATGAACGTATCTATAATGTTATTAAAAGTATCACATTATGGTCGAAAGTTGACAATTATTTAATGAAAAAATGCGGAAACCACCCCGTAGGAGGGCCCATTTCACAAGAAAGCTAAAATTTCTTTTCGATGACATCTTAAAAAGTGACTTTGAAGTGATTTCTTGCGAAATAGTACATGCTTACACTGATTTCGACAAATTTGATTTCGGTATTATTAAATTTTCTAATGGGAAAGACTTTCTTTGTCCAGTAAGCATTTTCGAAAAAGAACTAAACCTACACGTGTTGCGTGAATTGTTCAAGAACTACAAGGCAGTAAAAATTTCAGTCGACATTATCGACGAGCCCGTGGGCTGCCGGACCCTTATACAGTTTCATCAACATGTCCGCCGTTACATAAACTATGACTCTGTAATGAAAAACTATTACAAGAATAAAATTGTGCCTGCATTTAATAGTCAAATTTCGACCCAACTTACTTCTATTTTTGGTGAAGAAGTTTAGAGGTAAATTCAATCATATAACGAATTAGTCCAAAATAGTAATAACAGTAGTATAGGTTCAAGTAATATTCTATTGTTAAAACAAGTAAATAGATCATAATCAATATATAAAGCGTCAAGCAGACATCGTGGACGAGCCCGAAGGCTGTAAAGACTTTTACACCTTCAGAGCGCTGCTTTACAAGAGTTACAAATGGGACAAATTCATGAAGTACTACTTCAAAAAATACGTTCTGTTCCACATCCGTTCAGCTGGGGTAAACATTGCAATTGCATTTGTCAAAAGCAAAAGAATAAAAATAAAGCTCTCTTAAATCGTCTGTCATAATTTTATCACGATTGATCTTTTGACAAATGCAGTCAAAAAATTATTTACAGGATCGTCTCGCCACTGAACTCGTCTGCCAGACTGGACTCTGCAACTGTCCCTATAAATTGGAATGGATCGTAGAAACAACTGTCCCTATAAAGTGGAATGGATCGTAGAAACTTAAGCTGCGTTGCGACGAGCGTTTTGGCAAAAAAATAAAGAAAATGTGGACTTTGCATAAATGTTTGTGAAACAAGAAATAAGATAATAAAAATCACATTTTTTAAAAAAAGTTTACAAGTATTTGACTTTGACAATAACAAGTTATGTTTTTGCAGGATGGCAAACGACCTCAATCGAATATATCATCTCACAACGAAACTTGTCTACTCAGAAGCTCTTGAGAAGAGGTTCAATACTTGGTTGATAGAAAGGCATCTGGTTCCTGGATCAGAACATCCTACCATTGAAGCGTCGTTTGTGGAATGTTTGCAATTTCTTGTTGCAATCGAAGACAACGAAAACGCTCGGCAAAATTTTGACATGTTTAAAAGAAAAGTTGAAACTCTTGTAGAAACCATTAATGCAAAGAAACAGTAGTACTGAAACAACAATAAATGTTTTCTAAAAGCAATAATTATTTTTACTTTTAAAAATGTCGGAATATTTTTTGGGTCGGGACTTTTTACCTCAAAAGTAAAAGTAAAGTTGAGAAAAAATAATCAGGTACTGAGAGCTTAATACTTTTTCATTTATGCTCATTGCTTAAAGGGTAGGAGGTACGCGACTCCGGAATTATCATTCCTTTTCCAGGTCTCTCATTAGTAAAGCGTTAGTAAATAGCAGAGAGACCTTAACGGGATTCGAACCCGCGACCGCGATGCGCCCCTTATGTCAAGTCTGAGTTGACCGGGTTTTCGAAAATTTATTTTCTTTCCGAAACATTTTTACAATTTCTCTTCAAACTGTACTTCAGATTCCTAAGCCAATTTGATTCCTAACGGATAGCTAAGAAATTAACTAAACGAATCCTTCATTAAGCTAACAAAAGTCAAAAGACTTTACAATTTATTGAGGATTTTTAACACTCAAAATTTTGTCACAACAAATAATCCAACAAAATTTTACTTTCATTTTTTTATTTTATGACCAATTATGCAAAACACATTATTTAAGACTGCGAGATGTCAAAACTAAAGATCGGCTAAGCAGAGTTAGACTTCTGGGTTCAGCACGTGATCACAGGCGACAAGTGAGTTGAGGCCGGCACGTCCTCCGTCGTCTGGGTAATTTCTTTCCACATTTTGAAGAGCAGTAATATATTGAAGATTCATCATGACTTCATTGAGAGTGCACTTTTTGATCATATTCTTCAACTTCCTGACCTTCTTTTGAGCCTTCATGCGATATTCAGCGTTCTGATAGAGTTCTGAGTACGCGGTCCATCTGGTTGGTAATGCCCCGACCTCCAATAGTGCCCTCCTTACATCAGGCATTGCTGGTTCTTCGATGTCCTCTCCCTCAACATCTGAGTTATCGGGTGTCGTTACATCCGAAAGAACGTCCATCAATTCCATTCGCAACACTCTCTCCTCACGATCCAGAAATTGAATTTCAGCTTGTAATCTTTCCATTTTAATATTTTGTAAAAAACTTTTTACGAAATAATTTCGCAACTTCAAAACAGTAAATGCTTTGATGCTTTGTTCGCAGACCACGGGAGAGCGGACTGGCTTGGCTACTGGGACGAGTTTGTACAAATAGGCCGTTTTAAAAATTGGTTTGTTTATATCATATTAAGCAAAACGACCTAACTTATCTGGAACGAGTTTTTGATGAAAGGAGTGAAATGCGTAATGGGCAAGGCAAAGCTACCCTTGTGCATGTTTCTGCAAGCTCGTTCATTTCTTAACCCTTACTTTTCCAACGCTCAACAGTTGCGCTTCCATCTCTTGCGTGTTACTTGATCAAACATTAAAAATCAAAATGGCGCCTAAAGACAACAATCACAATCGAAAAATGGCAAAGCTCGAAAGGGACCTCAAGTTCTACAAAGTTCTAATTGAAGGCAAAAGAGGCGAAGAGAAACTAAGAATTCTCAGGGAGATCAAATCGGTGGAACAGGCAATGCTGGTTGAGTTGAACCGGTTAAGCGAAAAAACAAAGAAAGAAAATGAGAATATGGCAAAGGCTTTGACGACCATCGAAAGAATGGAGAAAGAGGGAAAACCATGGAGGCATCTCATTCTCGGCAACAACGACCACTCCTAAGTGCATCACGAAGATCAAGCTTGAGCAACCCCGCACTGAAACATTCATCACAAAAAGACTTTGAAACGTAGAAGGTAGAAAACAAAACTTTTCAGTTTTTGCATCACGGTACATGCTTGGCTAAAACGTAATTGTAAACAAGAATCATTAAATAATTGAAACATCCTAATGTGTGTCAAGGTCTTAATAAATTTATTGTTTAAGTTCAAATTACACCTACAACTCATTTTATTTACTCTGGTCGAGAATGTTTTTTAATAATGTAATAATGCAAAACCTACTGTCATTTTCTCTTTGTTTATAACAAAACTTTGACTTTGGTCGTGTTTAGCGGTGTCAATC
>JAIXOW010000245.1 GCA_027486615.1 Oxalobacteraceae bacterium
GACTCGTCTTAGGCTTAAAGTCATGGTAGGTAAAGTTTGGTCTGTGCCCTCAACAGTTGACACTATCAAGTGGGGTTATCTACCAAATGCAAACGATAAACCTTTAGTCACTGTGCCATCAGGTGCGATAGTAGTATTTGATACGCTGTCGCATGAAGGATTGCTTGAAGATCAGGGACGTGATGCAAAAAAATATTTTATGTCTAAAGGTATATCAGAACGTCTAGTTTTGAAGGATGCGATTGCAATTACTCGCTCATCGATACCACATGATTTTGCTAAAGATGGTCCTCATATCATCACTGGTCCAGTAGCGATAGAGGGAGCGCAACCTGGAGATGTATTAAAGGTTGAGATTCTCGCTGTAACGCCACGTGTGCCTTATGGAGTCATTAGTAACCGACATGGTAAGGGTGCATTGCCAGGTGAATTTCCAGAAGGTGAAAAACCTGAAGCTGATGCCAGCGCAGAGCATCCAGAAAAATTTCATAACATGTCAGTGTTTACGCCAATTAGAAAAAATCAGCAAGGTGCTTGGGAAGGTGTCATGCAAAATTCACGTGGTGAAGCAGTGCGCTTTCCTACTGCGCCATTTATGGGTGTGATGGGAGTGGCTGCTGCAACAGATGAGCTCGTACATTCGGTACCACCTGGAGTTTTTGGTGGGAACATGGATGTAAAAGATCTAGGCGTGGGAACGATAGTTTATTTGCCGGTCTTTGTGTCTGGTGCAAATTTTTATACCGGTGATCCACACATGGTTCAGGCAAATGGTGAAGTCGCATTAACTGCGCTCGAGCATTCTATGCGTGCGACATTTAAGCTAACTCTACTTAAAAAAGGAGATCGTCGAATACCTTCCGCTTCAGGTTCCTTAGATAAGCCATTTGGCGAGACACGTGATTATTGGATTGCGATTGGATTAAATCCCGATCTCGATGAGGCAATGAAAGATGCTGTACGTGAAGCGATGCGCTTCTTAACAGAGAAGCTAGGTATGGATCGCGCGATTGCACTGGCTTATATGTCAGCCGCAACCGACTTTAATGTTTCGCAAGTAGTTGATCGTACTAAAGGTATTCATGCTTTGATACGCAAACGTGACTTCATCAAAGTAAAACAGCGTCCGCGTTAAATAATTCAAGCCATTTAAAAGTCAAGAGCACCTAACTCAATAACAAAGTTAGGTGCTGATTGGCTTCAGTTATTCCTTATGTTGAGCTGGATGGTTTGCATGCATGTCATGATTATTTTCCATGGAGTGCGGCGCTTGATATCCTAAGATGGCAGGATCTAACATGCCGCTAATCATGGCAATGTGACCAAATACCAAAAATAAAGCAACGCAAATAGTATGAACTTTCAATTTTTCCATTTGGTCTAAAGTTTTATTTACAAGTCCACATTCTTGTGCGGCGATCCAAATCAATGGCAAGCCTGCAATCAGATAAGTACCGACTGCGATAATGTCAATCACAGTTCTCCATTCTCCTGCTTGGGTAATGGGGATGACAGCATGCGTAATAATATAAACAATGATGCCAATGAAGTAGATGCCGACCGTAATCCCAGACCATCTGTTAATGGAATGAACCACGCCTTCAAAGTGACGCGTAAAAAGTAGATAGAGTTCTGTAATAGCTAAGGTCTCAGCCAAAATTATAGGAATAGCCATAAAGAGGATTAAATTCCAAGGCTGATTAACCGCCAATAACTCCATGTAGTGAGTCATGATCATGATGATGCTCCAAAAAGAGGTAAATGGTAGAGATTAATGATGGCGACTATCTAATTTCTCACTTAATGCTTCTACAGCTTTGATTAAAGCATAGAGTTCTTTTTCTTTCATCATATCGATTTTTTGATGCAGTAATTCGATTTCTAATTCCGCTTTCACATTCACTTCAAAATCATTATTCGCCTGTTGTCTGTCAATTTCAGAAAGTCGATTTTGACTCATCATAATGGCTGGTGCGGTATACGCTGCCTGAAATGACAGCATAAGATTTAATAATATAAAAGGGTAGGGATCCCAAGTGCTGTCATGATTGATGGAGTTATAAATAATCCAAACGATGATGCAGACGCTTTGCATGATGATGAATTTCCATGACCCTACAGTCTTAGCAATGACATCAGACGTTTTTTGACCGGTTGTTAATTGTGGTTTGATAGCTTCTGCGTGTGCTGAAATCTGGGTAGATAAAACTTCTCTATGTGCCCGCCTATGCGCCCGCAGTGCTTCTAAGGTTTGTAGTTCTTGTTGAGTGGGTGAAATGGTTTCCATACTTATCTCCTAAGGTATTCCCCCCCCACTGTACGCTTTCAAATGACTTGTTTACTGTTTAATTTGCACCTAGTCGATTTTTCTGATTCGGGTTGAAATTTCTCGGCATATCTGATCGATTCTCGGATTGCAATATGAGATTACGCAAAAAAATGTTCAATTAGTTGATCAAGATCGTTTTTATGCTAACGCTACTCATGGCAATATCGAAGTTGAAATTCATGTTGTTTAAATCATCACTTCAATTGAAGGAGTCAGAATGAGTGCTAAGTTAAGTCATCCTAAGATAGATATAGGTATAAATGAAAAAGATCGTAAAGCCATTGCTAAAGGTCTTTCTGCATTGTTAGCTGACAGCTATTCTTTATATTTAATGACGCATAATTTTCATTGGAATGTGAAGGGTCCTATGTTTAATACACTGCATACCATGTTTATGACGCAATACACCGAGCAATGGGCAGCACTTGATTTGATTGCTGAACGAATTAGAGCGCTAGGTGAGCCTGCTCCAGGCACTTACAAAGAGTTTGCAAAGCTGACTTCAATTGAAGAAGTGTCGGGAATTCCTAAGGCATTGGAGATGGTGAGATTACTAGTTAAGGCACAAGAGGCAACTGCAAAAACTGCGAGAAAATTATTTCCATTAGTGGACAAGGCGAGTGATCAACCCACAGCGGATCTTTTAACTCAACGTCAAGATGTGCATGAGAAAACTGCATGGATGTTGCGTAGCTTATTGGAAGAGTAAAGATAATCAGCAAACTCGGAAAAGTTAAATTCTCTGCGTGAGGTTTGTTATCGCATTGGCTAAAAATTGTGGCGGTCTGATGGGATTGGAATTTCTGTCTTACAATCTTGCTTATTCCAATTCAATAAAATAAAAGGCACGCCATGAAAGTATTCCTTATTAATGCCAATCTTAAAGTAGTGACTGAGGTGGAAATCGAATCAACGCGCGAAGCAATCCAGGAACTCATCGGTTTTAAAACTATCGATGCAGATGAAATCGACTCTAACTTTGATCAATTATTTTTTGATGAAGAATGTTTTATTCGCCAACAAGATCAAAAAGGACGTTTTAAGGTTGATAACTTAGCGCCGGTTGTTGGCATGGGTGTGATTGTTAACTCTGCAGATGGTAAAACTTTTGATTCACCAAAAATTAATTTGGCTGAGTTGACTAAGAGAGTGACTTTCCTTTAAAGCTGTCAGCATCAAATAGATCAGCTAAGTAGATGCCCAGTCTTAACAAAGATAGTGCAGCCTTCTTTGCTGAAGGGTTGGTGTGTGCTCATGTGAGGACTTCTTATCCATGAGCCTGTTGGATAGCGTCCGTGCTCATCTTCAAAGACACCGTCGACAACAAAGATTTCTTCTCCGCCGTAGTGTCTATGTGGATTGAAATAGGTTTGAGGTGCCCATCGTACTAAAGTCGATCCGCTGCCTTGACGCATTAGCGGCATGACGTGTAGGCCGGGTACCATGCCCTGATACCAATCCGCTGTTTTTGTATTTAATACTTCTCGCTCTACTTGATCCGAACCAAGATGGCGTAGCTTTACAAAAAGCGTACAGCCAGTTTTGCTATGCGGTGCATGCGATGATCCAGGAGGATTCATGATGTATGTGCCTGCTGGAAAGTCTCCAGTCTCATCACTAAATGTGCCATCCAAAACGAATATCTCTTCACCAAACTCATGCGTGTGGGATTTAAATGAGGATCCGGGTTCGTAACGAACGATAGAAGTTGCTTGCGCAACTTCATCACCGATACGCTCAAGCATTCGTCTCTCTACACCTGGCAGCGGACTTGGAGTCCAAGGTAAGTCATGGTGATTGACCACTATCCTTTTAGTGTAGTCAGAATTTATATTCATAGGTGCAATGTAAAGTAAATCTATATGCGGCTAATAGGCTGTGTTGATTTTTTTGGCAATTTAAATGAGTTGATAAACCATCCAAATCATTAATACCCAGATAATGACAACAACTAAAAGACCTAACAAGCTCTTGGGTTTAGATTGATTTTGTGTAGCCCACGCTCTAGCCTGATCAAGTGACTCATCAAGGATAGATTGGGGTATTAATTTTATTGCTACCCAAATCAAGATTGGTAATAAAATAATTTCATCAACAAATCCCAATATGGGAATAAAGTCTGGAATAAGGTCAATTGGGCTTAGGGCATAGGCGACGATGAAAATACAAATCACCTTGGGCAGCCACGGTGTTTGTGGATTTTTAGTGGCAAACCAAAGCATGACTATCTTTTGCTTTAGTGATGTAGCCCAGCGTTTTAATTTTT
Source organism: Oxalobacteraceae bacterium (assembly GCA_027486615.1). Lineage (GTDB taxonomy): Bacteria > Pseudomonadota > Gammaproteobacteria > Burkholderiales > Burkholderiaceae_D > Pernthalerella. The sequence continues at coordinate 4,596 of JAIXOW010000245.1, forward strand.
CTATCAAATTCATACCCGAATCTTAACCTACAGTTTAAAAAATCAACCGAAGCTATTTTTTGTGGATCTTGGTGGCCGGTTACGGAAACGAACCGGCCTTACCTAGCATCTGACTAATAGTAGATTTAATTGCTATGTATGTAACGTATGTACATACATGGCGAAGTTATCCAAAATGGATTGCCATTCTTCGCACTATTATTCTTCTGGGTGTATTGATTCAGGATCGAAAGATATTATCTCTAAAATTCCATCCGAGCTTTCTATGAAATTTGAACTTACATTTTGTTCGTCAAATACATACTCAATAAATTTCTGAGATATCAGCTTAGTATATTCACCAGCAAAGTCAAAACCAAACTATCAATCTTTAAGTTCTATCCTCGAACAGAATTTACCTCCTTCACGAAGATCAATTTCTACCCGTGTTGTATGCCAATCTGATTAGCTGAGTTATTTGTACTCAGGCTTATTTGCAGCTCGCTATCAACAACACTTCTTCCTTACTGCCTCGTTCTGGTGTGGTCCATGCCCAAGCACCTTCGCTGAAATACACTATCATGTCAGTAGCCATCTCACCTTTGTGCCAAGTATGACCAATCTCGCGAAACAGTGATTTTTCACAGTCATATTCAAAGCGAAACATCTCAGAACGAAAATCTTTCCCATTTATATTCTGAATCTGCGCGTAATTGGCAATGTGATAAACCTGTGGTCTTCCGGGTATAGTCGTTTTTATTGAATCGTGATCTATATAAAGCTTTGGATCATTTAAGGATGATGCTATGGGAGTCCAATCAGCATGTACAAATCCAGCACTAAAGAGAAGAAAAAAAGGGAGAAGTTTTTTCATAGAAGGAAATAAAAAAAGAGAGTGATAAAAAAATTAAGTAAGTAAAAAACTTTACTCTATTTATATGATACTACTAGGTGAAGGTTAGAGAATAAAACTAATAATTCATATTCTAGAATATATAGTGGAACATGCGACTACATGGGCTTTGACTCAACCATGATGCTTCTATTTAAAATTATTTTTTCTACTAAGCTCAAGCTGTAGAATCTAATAATGAAAACAATTATCCGTTGCCCTTGGTGTGAAGGTTTTGATCTCTACCGCCAGTATCACGACACAGAATGGGGTGTTCCACTTCGAGATAGTCAAAAGCTTTTTGAGCTTCTGATATTAGAAGGTGCTCAAGCAGGGCTTTCTTGGTCTACGGTTTTAAAGAAGCGAGAAAGCTATCGTGAGGCCTTTGATGGTTTTGATCCAAAAAAGATTGCAAGATATGGAGAGAAAAAAGTTGCGGAGTTAATGGCTAACCCTGGCATTGTTAGAAATCGATTAAAAGTGTCGGCAACTATTGGCAATGCTAAGGCTTACTTAGCTTTAGAAAAAAATGGAGAACCCTTTGATCAATTTTTATGGTCATTTGTACAAAACAAACCTATTCAAAATAAACGCCGCTTATTAAGCGAAGTTCCATCGAAATCTTTAGAATCTGACGCAATGAGTAAAGCATTATTAAAAGCGGGATTCAAATTTGTAGGATCAACTATTTGTTATGCATTTATGCAGGCATCCGGAATGGTCAATGATCACCTCATTTCATGTCACAGATACTCAGTAGTAAAGAAACTTTAATATCAACCGTCCCGTAACTAAATTCTTCCAAGCCTAAAAACAAAAAGACCTCGTTATTGCTAACGAGGGCTTTGCTTTTTTTGTGGTGTGGGGCGGAATCGAAACGAGATGAGGATGTCTGAACTGTTTATCTGAGTTACTCGTAGTGATATCGACAAGCGATCACAATGATTTGGTCTTTCTCAATGGCGTAGACAAGCCGATGCGTGTCATCAATTCGCCTTGACCAAAATCCCGCAAGGTTTTCTCGTAAAGGTTCTGGCTTACCTATACCGACTTCTGGGTCGCGCATCACTTCTTTAACAAGTAAGTTAATACGCTTAAGTGTTTTCTTATCTTGACTTTGCCAGTACACATAGTCTTCCCACGCTGCGTTGGTCCAGACTAACTTACTCCGCATCGACCAATCCCTTGGATTTGGTCTGACCTTTACGATATTGAGTGATAGATTTTTCTAAATGTTTGGCGTTTGCAGGACTTTTCATCAGATGGAGTGTTTCCATCAAACTGTTGAAGGTGTCCAGAGACATCACGACTGCATCTTGTGCATCGCGTCTGGAAATCACAGTGAAGTCAGCGTCGTCCACGACTTGATCGATCACTTGTTTGAGTTGATTTCTTGCATCGGAAAAGTTGATCACTCGCATAGAGTCTCCGTAAGTACTTGTTCTATAAATAGTACAAGTATACGGACTATAAAGCAAGCTACAAGAGACAAAAAAACTATCTAAAGATGGATTTTGTACATCTTGGTGGCACAAGGTGGAATTGACTAGCGCATAGGATGCTCAATTCTGTCTAATTACAGAGTTTTGATGGTTACAGCTTTCCCTGTAAAGTAGGCTAGAGTTAAGATTGCTTCATCTCATTAATATTTTTATATTTTCTAACTATGCTAATTAATTGCGCCTCTTACCTAAACGGTAAAAAAATCGCTGATATTGAAATTGAACATATTAGCGATTACCTTGCCAATAAAGATTCTTTTGTTTGGGTGGCGCTGCTAGACCCAACTGTCGATGAGATTATGAAAATGAAGGAGGAGTTTGATCTTCATCCTTTGGCTGTGGAAGATGCGTTAACTGGTCATCAAAGACCTAAGATTGAAGAGTATGGTAATAGCTTGTTCGCCGTGATTCAGGTATTGAAGTATGACGATGATATTTCAGTTGGTGAATTAGATATTTTTGCGGCGTCTGATTATGTTCTATCTGTTCGTAATCGATCTGATGTGACTTTCTTAGGAGTTAGAGAACGTTGTGAGCAAGAGCCGCAACTATTAAGACAAGGCTCAGGTTTTGTTCTCTACGCTCTTATTGACGCTGTTGTAGATCGCTATTTTCCGATTGTTGAAAGGTTAGAGCTGGAGCTAGAAAATATTGAAGAAACTCTTTTTGATGGGCGTTATACCAAGTCTAATATTGAAAGACTTTTTGCGCTTAAAAGAAAAGTGATGGTCGTTAAGCATGCCGTCTCTCCGCTAATGGAAGCAGTAGGAAAATTGTCGAGTGGTCGAGTGCCACCCATTTGCGCCAATAGCACTGAATATTTTCGAGATATCTTAGATCACTTAACTCGTATTAACTCTGTTATTGAAAGCATACGAGATGCTATCGGGACAGCAATTCAAGTCAGCTTATCTGCGATTGCACTTGAACAAAATAATATTCAAAAACGCTTAGCATCTTGGGCGGCTATATTCGGTGTGGCAACTGCTTTTGCTGGAATTTGGGGCATGAACTTTGAACAGATGCCAGAATTAAAGTGGGATCTAGGTTATCCAGTAGCAGTAGTTATTATCGTATCTGCTTGCTCATTCTTGTACTGGCGCTTTAAACGATCGGGCTGGCTATAAGTTTGTCCTTGCGCTTTAAACGATCGGGCTGGCTATAAGTTTGTCCTTGCGCTTATCAAATTTGTAGCTGGAAACTCAAATGGGCATCTACCGAAGGAAATTCACTTACCAAAATGCTGTACACGCAAGTATCTCGAATACTTTCCTTAGCATCTGGATGTCGATTAATTTGGTGGCTTCGTAATATGCCGTCTAGCTTCGCTCCTAATCTCTCAATACCTCTACGACTTTGATGATTAAAAAAATGTGTTCGGAATTCCACAGCAATACAATCTAACCTCGTGAATGCGTAACGCAACAGCATCAATTTACATTCCGTATTAATCGCCGTTCGCTGAACCGACTTCCTATACCAAGTAGATCCTATTTCTAGTCTACGATTTTCTTGGTCAATATTCATGTATGTTGTCATTCCAATGGGGTTGCTATTGGCATCCAAAATACAAAATGGATTCATGGAGCCTAACTGCTGTAAGCCCAAACGTCTCTCAATCTCTTTTGCCATTGTCGTGGGTGATGGAATACTCGTATACCAAAGTTTCCAAAGTTCACCATCTCTAACGGCAGCACATAAACCATCATGATGCGCCATAGTTAATGGCACCAATGAGGCATGCTTACCTTGTAGGGTTACTGGATCAGAGAATTTCATAACGTTTCATATCTAAGGCTGTTTGACTTAATTCTGCCATAGACAAAGATGCTATGTGTTGTCATGACTGCTTATATTAAATATGCGAACTGATTTGAATGATGGGTTAAATACGATTTTAAAAACGGAATATAGTATATTTACGTATCGCTATTATTAAGGAGTTCTGATGCGTTTCATCTTGCCGATTATGCTATTAGTGGTAGGCATTATTCACATCTTGCCACTATCTGGAGTGCTCAGTGCTGCTAGGTTATTTGAACTTTATGGAATGACGTTTGATGATCCGAATTTAGAAATTTTGATGCGTCATCGAGCTGTTTTATTTGGATTACTAGGAATTTTTCTTATCTGTTCTGCTTTTATGCCTAGCCTTCAACTTCCTGCTCTGATTGCAGGATTTCTAAGTGTAGTTTCATTTTTATATTTGTCCTATACAGTTGGTGGATATAACGAACAAGTGAATCGTATTGTTATAGCTGACAAGATAGCGTTAGTTTGTCTAGTAGTGGCTCTAGTTTCTTATCTAGTAAAAATTTTTAATACAGAACAAGTGGCTATGTAAAAAGTCACCTAGTTGGGAATTCATAAAGTCTAGTTACTGGGCGCTTGTTGATTGTTTAATGATGAGTTAATTATTTATATAAATTTTGCAATCATTGCGACTTAGTTTCTGAACATTTTCCGATATCATAATAAATGTATTAATAATTAGCTCCTTTTTAATTACAGATAAATTTAAAAATTTTTATTAGGAATCAAATCATGTTTGCAGAATTAATAGACAAACTTATTGATGAATACAATTCTGACCCAAGAAATAAAATCTTTATCAATGAAGAAATTTTATTGGCTTCAGCAAAAGAAGAAACTGGTAATGATGTTTCTACTGACCAATTACGAAGTGCAATAAAAAATTTCCTATCTGGCGAAATGGAAGATGACGATTATTCCATTTATGACGGTGCTATCTATGCATGTGCGGTTGCCTCAAATAATTGCTTTGGTAATCCCGAAGAACATGAAGATGATGACGACTACAGCGTAGATTATGAAATTGATTGGATTGAAAGTGACGACGGTTCATTTTGTGCCGAGATTCGTCCGTCTTAACCAATGTGCGATTTATCGTTTTAAACGACAAAGGGGGCACGCTAATCAGGATTGAGTATCGCCACTATAAGGATTTAATGCCTAATAACTGTCTGGACTTTTAGCAGGGTGAGCTAATTGGTGATGTGACAAAAAAAAGACTGTCTAGGCAGTCTTTTTTCATATCTTAGAGGCACAAGGCGAAATCGAACCGGTTTTCGGAAACTCCAACTTTTGAGAGAATGGAGCCATTAATAATACGAATAAACTTTACCTGAAGTCTGGGATCGCGCAATACGACTGGAGCAGGAAGACTAAGTAAGCCCTCATGATCGAGCTTAAATCATTGAACAAAGACCATATGGCTGATGTCCTGCGAATTCAGGAACACTGCTATACCGAGATAGAGCCTGAATCGCTCGAGTCACTTCAGGCGAAGATTTTGTCGTCGCCTAGTACTTGCCTGATCGCTGAATCCTGCGAAGGACCGGTTGGGTATCTGATTGCGGTACCCATTATTTATCCTCACTTACCAGCTTTAAACTCTCCAACTTTTGAGATTTTAGAAGGTGCAGATACGCTCTACATCCACGATCTTGCCGTTGTGAGTGCCGGACGAGGGAAAGGTGTAGCTCAGGAGTTGATGCGTGCTTCAATCAATGCCGCGAAAAGCAAGGGACTATCGCATGCCTGCCTAGTAGCGATTCAAAGCTCACAAAAATTCTGGGAACAGTTCAGATTTGAGGTGGTGGCGGAACCGGCCAAAGAGCTTATGCCCAAGCTGGCGAGTTATGGCGCCAGTGCACAGCTTATGCGCGCTTCGAAAATATGAGCTTGGCTTCTGACAGAACTTTGTGGCGGAAACTATCGGGTGCGGTGAAGTTGTGGGACAGTTATGGAGCGGCTCAGGCGCTAAAATAAAAACGCCAAGCAGAGTAGCTTGGCGCGCTATGCCAATGTTCTTGGAGGCTAGGGGCGGAATCGAGCCGCGCTGATGATGCCTGATCCTAGGCCTAATCGGTAGATTTAAATGATGAATATCATTTTGGTTTTTTAGAATTAAGGAACTATGACAGTGAAAAGATAAACTGCAAAGATTACCAAATGGACTGTACCCTGCATGATAGTAGTACGTCCTGTACCTAAAGAAATTGATGCTACAAGTAGTGATAGAAGCAAAAGTACAGTTGATTTAGCATCGATACCTAGTGAGAGGGTTAGTCCGTACATTAAAGAAACAATTGCAACAGCAGGAATCGTCAATCCAATACTAGCCAATGCTGAACCTAGCGCTAGATTAAGGCTAGTTTGTAATCGATTGGCTCGCGCTGCTTGGTAAGCAGCAATACTTTCGGGTAGCAAAACTACCGTGGCAATGATAACGCCAACAAGTGATTTTGGCGCACCAACACTTGCTATAAAACTTTCTAAAGTGGGGGAGAGAGCTTTAGCTAACAACACTACCGCAACTAGGCATGCAAGCATAAGAACGGCGCTGAGTTGAGTCATCTTTTTTGTTGGCGGAGGTGCGTGAACTGTTTCATCTGCCACCTCAGTTATTGGTAGAAAATAGTCTCTATGTCGTACAGTCTGAACTAAGATGAAAGTAGCATAAAGTATGAATGAGACAATTGCGATAAACGATAATTGACTGCTACTGTAAAAAGGACCTTGGGTAGTTGTTGTGTAATTGGGTAGGACTAGGGTGAGAACTGAAATCGCAGCCAAGGTCGCTAATGAAGCAGATACACCAAGTAAGCCAAAAGATTGTTCTAGATGCCGACTTGCGCCACTTAGCAAACAAATCCCAACCAAGCCATTAAGTATGATCATCACTGATGCAAAAACCGTATCTCGAGCTAAACTGCTTTCGGATTCACCTCCAGCAATCATAAGCGATACGATAAGCGCAACTTCGATTGCAGTGACAGCAAGTGCAAGTACCAATGTACCGTAAGGCTCGCCAACCTTATGAGCTACCACCTCTGCATGAAATACTGCAGCCAGAATACTAGCAATTAGGCTAGCTATTAGTAGAAACTTAAATACGCTACTGAGTGTGAATTCGCTGGCAGTTAATAAGAGTCCCAAAAATAACCAAGCCACAATTGGGGATAATATTGTCCATGTAGGTAATCGATAAGATAATTTCATGTATTAATTTTATATCAGTCTTAGCTTAAATTTTTGAATAAGTGAACATATAAAAATCTAATATTTGAGCATTCATTCCGCCTAGTTACTGGACGCGATAATCGATAGAATCAGCTTAATGTTAGGACCAATTAATGAATCAAGTTAGAAAAAACAAAATTACCTTTTTCGCCATTACGTATTTTGCGTTATTGATGGCATTCAGCTTAATTTTTGATAAACCAATCAGGAGTATTTTTCTTTACGCTATTCCTGTTGTTATCATTGCAGCTCGTAGCGGTTGGCGTGCAGGTTTTTTTCTATCACTTCTTGCAACGCTTATTGCTTGGTTTGGACAAGCTTTTCCTACCGTTCCAGAAAATGCTGGTCTTGAATTTGAAGAAGCACTTATTACGCTAGCAGAACTTGTTATTGCTTCAGTTGTTGCATCAGCAGTTGCAAGAAAAATTTCTGGAGTGTCAAAAGATAAGCTTTTTGACTAAGACATTCAAAGTAATTTTATAGAGCTTAAGTTATAAAGTTACTTACTGATTTTTGAATTAGATATCGTCTCTTAACGAGATGCTTCCAAGTCTCAATTTCTCTATTGCGGACTTTGCCTACTTGGTGGCTCTAGAGGTAATTGAACTAAATTAAGAATTTACTGATCTCAATCTATCTCATCATTGTTCAAAAGCGTAACTTATATCTTGCTCTTGTAGACGTAAAGATGAATGAGAATATTTCAAAAAATTTTCTTTATGCCTTCTGTAATACAAAAGTCCTTCTTTGATGCTTGCTACTGTTGCGCCTTGTTCTAGCATTTTGTCCCACAAGTTCCAATCCTCTTGAGGATGAACGCCATCTTCATATCTTTTTTTGTAGCCAATTTTTTGTCCAAAATCTGTACGGTACATCATGGATCCATGATGCTGGCCTTGGCGATTCCAATACAAGTCACCTTTATAAGGGCGCGTCTCACCAGGCACTCTCGTTAAGATTTCTTCCTTTAATTCACCAGTTACAACAATGTCGTAGGTGACGATATCGGTGCTGGCATTAGAAAGTAATTCAATTGCATCTGAACGCAACCAATTATCAGCGCCTATGAAAAGCACATACTCTGTATCCACCTTAGACAGCATGTTGTGAAAGTTATCTACAACGCCCAAATTTTTTTGTCTGAAAATGTATTCAATATCTGGATATAGACTTGGTAGGTGGCTGCAATCTAAACCTCCGTCATCGACGAATAAAATTCTTGAGGGGAGGGTTGATTGAGATAGCAATGACTCTATGCAATGCGCTGCAAGATGTCCGTATCTATAAGAGGCGATGATGACTGTAATCATATTCATTGGCACGAGAGCATGAGGGCATAAGAAAACGACTTTGCCGCTCATTGGAGCTCTTTTGGCAACTTTTCATCGCAATAAAAAAACCACCCGAAGGTGGTTTTATTACATCTTGGTGGCCCGGGGCGGAATCGAACCACCGACACAAGGATTTTCAACTCTGTTAATAGACTGATAACTATAATTAATTCAGTGCGATAACTTGCCGTGAATTTGCTGTCCTATCTACAATGCACCAACTGGTACGCTCAGGATCGCACTGGCGATGCCCTCACTTAAGCACCTATCTCAGCGGGTTCAAGCGTCCAGTTACTGGACGGTGACCGACTCAAGGATTCCTTCTCCTTGGGTTCGTGGACTTTGCTATGGCGCACCGTCTAGTTGCTGGACGATGAAGTAGGGAAAGGCTGGTCATCTTGCGGCACTTACGTATTGAGCAGCGGAGTCAATTAATAGTGTTGCCTCAATGCAGTTCTTGAAACTTTTAGTTGTATGGATGACCCAGGGTAGCCTATGCTTATCATTATAAAGAAAGTATGCAGAGCTGAATTAGTGAGTCGTCTATAGTTTATGTGGCAAGTTCGCCAGACTGGGCAATAAAGTCAAAGTAGAAAAAAAGAAAAAAAACGCAATTACATGACTAAGAAAATTATTGAACCTTCAGAGTACACACGCCCACCAATTACTGAGGCTGTAATTGAGATTGTCTTCGCAGGAGAAGTAAAAAATGATGTCGTAAATAAAGTCTCGAAAAAATTCAAAAAATACTATACAAACGACATACCAGTAACTCAATATGATGTTCGAGTGGATGTGCAGCCAAGTACAGCTGGGGGGGCGACAGCAAATCTAAAAAAAGAAAAAAAGGGGCAGCGTTTATCGACCTCGGATGAGACAGAAATATTGGTAATATGGCCGAATTCAATTTCTGTCTCCCAAATTGCCCCATATAAAGGTTGGGATATATTTCACAAAAGATTCGCTAGAGATTTTAAACTTCTTAAAAAAGAAGTGGGTATACGAGAGATAAAGCGAATTGGAGTTCGCTATATCAATAGAATTGATATTCCGGCAGTCGAGCCAATAGTTGAGCACGAAGAATATATAAATATTTTCCCCAAGCTGCCAGATAATTTGACCCCACTTACAGCCTATATGGTGCAAGCCGAACTTCAGCTGCTTGATGTAGGTGCAAACTTGCGTATCAATTCCTCCGCTGTACCTTCGCCGATAGCTGATCATGCATCTTTTGTTATTGACTTAGATTTTTATCGAATCCACGATATGCCGAGTAGTGATAAAAAATTAAATGAATATTTAAATCTCATAAGAGAAAAAAAGAACGAAATATTTGAATCTTTGGTGAAGGACAAAGCTCGAGGATTGTTTAAGAACGAGAAATAAAAGGTAAATGGTCATGGAATATCAACACAAACTCGAAACTAATAAAGTGTCCAATCGCATGTCGATAGGCGGGTTTCCAATTCCAAGAGATGTAGATGCAAATTCGAGCACGCCAAACTACTCTCAAGAATTAATTTCAAAATTTCGAGATGGAAAAAACACCACAGCACTTCCGTCAAAAGAAAGTATTTTGAAGGAAGGTGATACTAGACTCGAAATTTTCAATGCTACGGCGGCTGCCAAGATGCTGACTTCCTATGTATCGATGCATCTAAAAGACGAATGGAGAAAAAATATTTTTTTTCAACTAGACTTGATACACGAATTTGAAGAGTGGGATGACGAATTAAGCCCGATAGGGCGTGACTCAATGACAACCTTCTTGAAAGCGATGCTAAAAGTCAACCTAAAGAAATATCCGGGACTAGGTCTGACCAATAAAGGGTATTTAATTGCCGCGTGGACAGAAAATCAAAAAAAACTCACTTTGGAATTTCAGCCAAAAGATAAGGTTAAATGGATTGTGTCTCAAGAATTGAGCCCAGAAGAAACTGAAAGGGCGGCAGGCTTTACAAATATCAGAAGGCTATACAGGTGCATTGCTCCTTATGGGGTGCAGAGTTGGTTCACAGAGAAATAAAAAAAAAAAAAAAAGGGAGTTTGATACCTGACAGAGACCATGTAATAAGACATGTTCCTCTAGCTAAAACCCGTCGCGACTCGGATGGAAAAGTGTGCGGAATATTGCCGCAAGCTATAGAGCGTCGCGACAGTGAAGAATATTTGTCAGTCAGTCATTATGAGCATTTTTCTGGCTCGCAAGTTCAAAAATTGTTTAGCGTCAAAAATGCGATAGCTTCTGGCAAGCGAAGTGGAACTCTAGGAATTAAAGGGCTCCTTGCAAAGGCAAACGTTGGTAATCTTAAGCAATCTGTCGAGAAAAAGACTGCGAAAAAAATTCGCGTTGCTTATTTGCCTACCAAAAAAGACTCTTCGCATTCAGGTGTATATAAACTTCCTGAAGAGGATTCCGAGTTAATGGATGCTTTGGCAAGTGAGGTTTTTTCGGAAATTTTTTTCTTGAATGATATAAAGTGAAAACGAAATCCTTGAGTAAATACTTTAGTAATTACAAGCTCAAGGAGACAGCAAATGCGTTTTTACGAATTCGCCTCACAACCCAGACCAGTCCTGAAGATCAGCCAGCAGCAAGCTGCGAATCAAAGCAACAAACTACCCACGCCCTTCCCAACAAATAAACAACCAACTCCCGCACCAGCATCAATTAATGTCTATCCAGAAGAATGGCAGCATAAGTGGGTACAAAAATATCTAGCTGCAAAGATAGCCCGTAACGCACAGACCATTAAGCCAACTGAAGAAGATATAGTGCGGGCACAGATGATGTATGCAGATGCTAAACGTAAAGCTGATCAAGAGTACGAAGAAGTAAATGGAAAGTCAGACGAAGAATCTGGCTGGCAAGGTGAACATCGTTGGGTCAAGCGATAAATTCAAACTCAGCGTCCAGCAACTAGACGCTGAGCATCTGTAAAGAACTACTTCTTGAAACCGGACTTCAATCCTGCGGAAGCAGTTTCAATCTGTGCATCTAACTCACCAGCTTCTACTGCTCGTTTAATCGTCTCTAGCGCAACGACTAAATCATCTGCACTGGCTACTTCAACACTAGGCTTGCCCTTTGCTAGTTCTAGCGTCCAGCTTCCATATCTAATTGATACACAGACTTTGCCATTTTCAGTAACAAACCACCAAGGACGTATACGTTTGGGCATTTCTACTTGTTTACGCAAACCAGTGTCTCTATCTTTAACAGAACGAAATCGAGTAACAACAAATGGCTGTCCGTTTATTTGACTTCTAGCTAACTGTATCTGCTCCCACAGTTTGCTGCTTAATTTATTTCTCCGAAGTTGGATAGTGGGCATCTGCTGTGGCTTTTTTATAGCTACTAATTTCAACGTACTCAGTGTGCTCATAACGTGATCCTTTCATAAAGTTGGAAGAGCACACTTAAGTTAAGCCCGATTCGCCGAAATGGACAACCTCAATTTGTCCGAAATCACTAAAAACCACCTAATTTCCCCCTATAAAACCAATGGTTTTCTTGTATCAGGCATAAATATTTTTGCGAGTTGCTTGGTTACGATGTAAGGGTCGCCTAAGAAAAGCAGTCGCTGGCGTATAGCCGAGTAGTTGTGCTTAGTGAGTAACTCAAGTGACAAATGAGTAACTCTGACAAGCAACAAGACCTAGTAACTTCCCCTTTGGGGTTTGCAACTTCTTACTCGACTCGACTACACGTCGGCAACATTTTTTCTTCTTCTCGCAACTGCAACCAAACCAGCAACATAGCGATGAGAAACTACAAGGAAAAATCAAATGACAATCATCACAGAACGAGAAATAGCAGTAAGAGGATTTAATAATGAACGCATCAATACCAGCTTTGGCAAGGGATTATTTCGTAGAGCTATCTATAACTGCTCTGTTGAGCTACGAGACCCTAATGAAAAATACTTAATTGATCTCTATGACTTCGCTCACTGGCAGCATCAAGCAAGAACAGACTTCCAAATCGACATAGTTAGAAAGATGGCAAATGAAGGTGCTGAAGATGAAAGTGACTTACTTTTGTCTTGGATACAGCACTACAACCCATTAAGTAAAACCAAAACACCAGTAGAGGGCTACTGCATCTATTTACTCTCTTCCAGAGAGTTGTATGTAGAAATCAATGACCCAGTAAATAATACCATCGGGGATTGGTCGTTGCGAGTTCAGCAATGTAAAACTGAAGGAGTTGGCAAACCTGTTTTTATTGCAACGAATGTAGATTTGGGTAAGTGGTAAACAGCCCAGCACATACAACTAGCTCAGCTTAGTAATACATCAAACAAGCCCTACAGTAAGCGCAAATTAAAAATACAACGTCTAGTTGCTGGACGCTGCAATAAACGCTTGTAGGGCTTAATTTAAAATCAATTGAAGTTATCCACAAAATCTGTGGGTAAAGTCCCATATTAAAAATATAAAACAAGCAAAAGCAATACTCTTATCGGTGTGCATAAAATCTAAGCAGTCAAATCCTGCGAAATTCATAACGAAATACGATAAATAATTAGATGTAAAACTGCATAAGAAAATTGTACTTTTCTTATGCAGATTATTTAAGTCATTGATTCTTGGAAGATCTCGGCTTTTTACTACCCAATAAAAAAGAGGTCGTCCATTTTGGAAAAAGAAAACACAATAAAAGCATGTGTTTTATTTATCTAAAAAGGACAAAAACATGGCACAAGCTAAAACCCTAACCCAAGCAGAATTTGATCAAGCACTTCGTTATATCAGCACGAGAAACTTTGCAATTCGTAATCGCACTTTATTTTTAATTAGTCACTGGTCGGGAATGAGAGTGGGAGAAATCGCAAGTCTCACAATTGCTGATGTTGTTAATGCAGATGGCAGCATCAAAGCTGAAATACGCTTAACAGCAGAGCAAACCAAAGGCAGACACCCCAGAACAGTCTATTTGCCACAAAAGCTCATAGAAGAAATCCAGTATTACCTACGTCATCGCTGCGTCAATAGCACAAGTGAATCCTTGTTCTATACAGCAAATGGCAAGCCATTTACTGCAAATAGTCTCTGTCAGTACTTTTTTTGGATGTACAGAAAAGCTGGTATTGCGGGAGCAAGCAGTCACAGTGGACGCAGAAATTTTATTACTTCATTGGCTGCTAAAGGTATATCAGTTCGTGTACTTGCAAGTCTTGCAGGACACCGTGATATCTCAGTTACACAAAAGTATATCGACGTATCAGACGATATGAAGCGAGCCGCAGTGGAATTGGTTTAGGGAGTGATGAAATAAGAAGTATCAATTAATCGATGACTTGCTTAACCAAATTTCGCGTAATCGTTCTTTTTCTTTTGTTTCCCAAGTATTTTTGGCTCGAATACGTTTTGCTAGTGCAGCATATTCGAAATCAATCATCTCAACTGGTTCAGCACAAGGGAATCGTCCTCTAGCAGCATTCTCTGCTATCAATTCGAATTTTCTAAGTGCTCGACCAGTGATCTTTGTCATCATTTCACGATCATAAGATTCTAATGTGTTACTAGTTTTTCTTTCACTATTGGGATCCAATGTCTCTGCATAAGATTTACTAAATTTAGAAGATGCACCAAGACGCCAATATTCCCATTTAGGTTTAGCTGCTCTAAACCACAATAAACGCAAGCCATTCATTAGCTCTTTTTTCCTCAATCTCTTTCCGTATAGCTTAAGAGTGGGCTGCTTTTTTGATGGACTAGTATCTGCTTTTAGTTCATCAATAATTGCTCCTATTTGTTTCATCAAGTCTGCTCGCTTTAATTGCACTGGAAGCGCAATCAAAACTGATTCAACTAATCCTTCGCTCTTTCTTGTATCTAATAAGTAATCCTTTAAGGCAGGCGATATATCTTGACTAGCGATATCAACACCACCTTTTAGGGCAACTATCTTGTGAACTTTGGGCTTGTCGTGTGGATTACCAAATACCTTCAAGCCATATTTAATCCACCACTGCCTAAATAGAATCCTTTGTACATCGCCAAGTAGACGATACGTCTCCATCACTTGGTCAAAATCTTTGGGAAGGCGCAGCTTTTCCGCTTCAGTCAGCAGACCTTCACTGGACTTCCTAGCTAGTTCATAGCTAGGGCTAAGTCTCAAAAACTCAAACATCAGCTCAAAAGCCAAAGTTGGCTCTGCATGCAGGCCAGGCTTGAAGAAATCAGTAGTTCTGAGGTGCCAAGGTAGTAATTTGGTCTTCATATATCTACAGATAATAACAAAAAATAATGTGTATACGGTTTTAATTGTAGCTAATGTTCTAATGCACTTCATCAGCAAGACATCACTTACAGGCAATTCCGCCACCCGTTGCGCTGATTCTTTTATAAGGAGCCCATCATGGCTAATGCAACAAATACAGTAGTAGTAAAAAACGCAGTTTTCACTCCATCTGCTGCTGATACCACTTTTGCAAATAGCAGCGTCCAGACTCTGGACGGTTTAGTTCAGCGTCGTAAGCAGTGGGAAGCCACTGACTACAAAAAAGCTAACGAAGGACTTTATGCCTTGTTAGCTGATTGTTTGGAATTGTTTCAAAACCAGTTCGTTTCAGCAGATGCTAATGCTCAAAAAACTTTGCGTCTTGAAATAACAGACAAGCTAAAGGCTGATGGAGTAAAGGTACAAAAAACTACGCCAACATTAACTATGTTTGTACGTTTTGTATTTGGCTCAGATCGTAAACGTGCACATGGCTACGCTTACGTGCTTAAAGCTGCTATTTCGCAAGGTGTAAGTGCTGCAGACTTGTCTGCATACATTGCTGCTGAAGGCGGCATTGAAGAAGTTAAGCGCAAGATGGTTGTATCTGAAACAGCGCAAGTTAATCGCGCCAACTTAGCGTCTGCTAAAGCTGCTGTTGTTAGTGCAGTCGAACAAGCCGCAGTAGCACCTCTGGCACGTATTGCGATGGCAGGTATTACTGGCAAGTTTGCATTGCTGTTAGCGCAACCTACACCTGATGGCATGGTAAACATCGTTGGTGTTTTACCAGAGGCACAAGATGCTTTAGTGGATGCGCTCATTGCAAAGATGGCTAAGCGCAAGGTTGACGGCGATGCAGCAGAGGCTGCGCTTAATAAAGAAGCTACTGATTTGATGGCTGGTTCAGTTGCTGTCAATGCACCTGTCTACGCCAAGCAAGCGTAATGAAACGTAATTGGGGAGAGCTATGTGCTCTCCCTTTTTTTATTCAATCATCTCTGAAAGGAATCCTCATGAAAGTCGAAATTAAATATGCACCACAGTCACTTGGTGATGTTGTGTACACAAGCGCAGCGCAAGATATACGTATTAATGCTTACGCTCAATCTGGGCTTAATGGTCACATCATCCTGTGGGGACCGAACGGCACTGGCAAGTCCACAGTAGCAAAGCTTTTACCTAATGCAATCGCAGGCACTCAAGCAATTATCGAGTCTAAAAGTTTGGAAGATCTTCTAGCTATTAAAGATCTTAAAACGTATTTAATGAGAGAAGCACATTCAGCCAAAGTGGTTTTTGGTGGGAAGTATTTCTTAGTCTATGACGAAGCAGATGCTACCAAAGGCAGTATGGCAAAGTTTTGGACTGCAGTTGATTATTGCGGGGATGATCTAATGATGATTCTCACAACCAACAATCCTATGTCAATTGCTCAAAGTGTTCGCTCACGCTCGGACGAGATTGAGTTTCCAGCATTAACTCCGCAGCAGTTTTTGTCACGTGCTCAGTACATGCTTAGTGCTGAAGGCGTCAATCTTCCCAATGCACAAGTTCTGCATTATCTAGTGCAAATTCAGCACACACCTGACTTACGCAAGTACTGCCGAAAGGTAGACGAACTGATTTATCTAGTTCAGAACAATTTACCTTTACCGCCTTTTCCTAACGTGGCAGCTAATCAGCCTCAAATGAAAATTGTGGTGGGCAGCAAGTAACTACAACTTAAATGAACCGTCTAGTAACAGGACGGTTCATTTATGCTAGTTTCTCAGCGTTCAGCATAGGCGTTATTTTGCTGTAATGTTTTTCAATCATTCCAATCGAAGTTCCCATCTGTCGTGCAAGTGTGTGTATATCAACACCACTTGATAGTGCAAAGGTCGCATAAGTGTGACGTAAACTATATAAAGTTCTATTGCGACCAGCAGTATCTAGTGCTAGACCAGAATCCCGCATTAAAGTTCGAAATACGCCTTCCATTTGATAAGGTGTACCGCCATTAGGATAAGCAAACACGAGTTTATCTATTCGAGCGTTAATGACATCATTCAAATCAGTGCAACCCAAATCCTGCCAATCAGCTAATCGCTCTAGCACAGGAATAGTTTGATGTTTAGCGATTAAATAGCGTGGTCCTGTTTTGCCTGAGACCCACAGACGCAAATATTTTTGTTCACCAGTGTAGTGCCACTGCAAATGCCGCCAGCGCAAAGCTCTAGCTTCTGTTCCATGTCTAATGCCTGTGTATAACAAGAACTCGACATACGATCGACATAAGCGGCGCATTAAGCGAGACATCTGTAGTCGTCCACCTAATTCCCAATTAACCATAAAAGCTAACAATTCATCAATCTCAGATTGTGAAAAAGCTGGGCGGGCTTGACTCTTTTCTCCATCGATGGGTAGATCAGGAAATGCTCTCTCCGTCGAAATAAGTCCTTGTTTGCGGGCAAGTTTGATTACACGGTTATAGGCACTGGCGTGATTACGCATGGTACTGGCTTTGGGCTCACGTCCCATAATCATTTCACGCCATGCTGAAAAATCTTCAATCGTTTCGTCTCTTATATCAACGATAGGTATTTTTCCGAAAAAAGGTATTAGATACTTATTGATTGCGAAGATATAGTCTTTATAAGTTATTGGTGCTCGAGAGTTATCTAATGCTCGTCGCATAGCTGCAAGTTCTTCTTGTGCCACCGCACTAAATGTCTTCTTAGAGATAGATTCGCCAGCAGCTAGTTGGCTCAGAATCTGGTGCTGAACTTCTATGCCCGCAGTTTTGGCTAAGTCAAGATTGCTTTGGCCAGTACTCGCAGAGTGCCAATTGCCAGAAGGTAGTTTGAAGCGAACTTGCCATCTGCTACTCGTTGACCGTTTATAGAGAGTTGCTGTGTGGTCAGCCTGAGATGCCGTTAATTCAACGGACTTGGAGATGATGTTGAAAAGTGCATTTAGATTTTGCAAAGCAAGCGTCCAGTTACTAGACGCTTGCATAATATTTGAAATTAAAGAAAGAGGGCAATGAAAAAATAGATATCAATTTCTTCCAATGGCGGTCCGCTTACTCTGAAGTAATTGAATATTCATTTCAGCAGTTAAATTTGATGCGTAAAATTGTTCAATCATTTGGACAGATGTTCTTGAGTTTCTTGCTAAAGTTAATAAATCTATTCCCTGTCCATAAAGCAAACGAAACATAATTGCTGTGTGTCGTAGGCTATAAAGTGATCGACTCTGGCCAAGTGGCCCCGTCTTTAGATTTGATTCAGATAAAATTTTATTGAAGTGAACAGATAGTAGTGGCCCTACGATTTTTCTATTTTTGATTTGAGGTAGAAATAAATAATCCTCTTGTGAGGCTAGTCCGATTCTATCCATGTATTTTTTTAACTTTTCATAAACTCGAACCGCAGGTCTTAGAGTGACAATTTGAGCTTTATGTCTTTTGGTCTCTGGGAGGGTTAATCGTAAGTATGTATTTTCTTGTCTAATTATTTCTACATGCTTATGCTGAATATGTATGACATCGCTGGGTCGCATAAAGCCATTGACCATAAATCGAATAATCCAAATCATTTCCTTTGGTACGTTTTGACTTCTAGTGAATGCACCTCCAGCACGATTTCTATGAGTGGGTATCGTATTTGCAGTAGATATTTTTGATAGTTTACGGGCAGTTTTTGTTAATAGAAGATATTCTTTAGTAGTAAATCCTCCTCTTGGAAGAAATTGTTTTCTGATCTTTGGAAATAAAGGTATACGATAAATTAATTCATTTTCTAATGCATAGTGAAGTATTTTCTTTAGAGATTGTAGATGTTGGGAAACTGAAATTGATCCTAATTGTCTATCACTTAATGTTGTGATTAGATGGTGTATGTCTTTCTGATTTATTTCCTTAATATCTCTATGTCCAAACATTGGTAATAAACAGCCATTCACTCGATATCTAAAATTTTTAAAGGTTGTTTCAGATATTTCGCCAAATAATTGTCTTTGGTGTTCAAAGGCGATGACTTTATCTGCTATGTCAGTAAATTGTGTGGATTTGCCATCAACAGATCGCTTATCTGTATCGTGTGGTTTATACCGAAAACCTATTAGCTGATTAAAAAAAGACTTCGCTCTTTCCTCTGCAATATTCAAATCAACTACTTTTGAAGATTTGGTAATGACGTGGCTACCAAATCTTATATGTATTTGCCAGAAAGGGCTGTTGGTAACCTGATAAAGTTTAAGTGATTTAGGGTAACCTTCAATTTTATGTCTCGCCGAGCTTACTGATTTCAATATCTCTTGATTTTTAAATGGTATTGAGAGCGAAGGAGTAGTTGATGGCATATTTATAATCCCTGAAAAAATGGAAAAATAAATAACGATGATTATGTTTTCTTTTTATGTCTTATTTTGTAAAAATATACTTCAAATTGCAACCATTTAAATATACAAAAAAATATATTGTCTTTATAAAATTTAGTTAAATATGACTTAAAAGGTTGTAGTGACATGATCAAAAAACTTTTATTGTTCTCAATATTTTTGTAATGTTTGAAGATAAGCGTCGATTTAAGGGACACCGACAACCTGCTGGGATGGCAGGTTTTTTTACGTTCGAAATATTTGAGCGAGAGATTTAGATTGGCTTCATACGGTGATGTGTAAGCTTTGAATGAGCAATAAAAAAAGCCACTCCGAAGAGTGGCTTTTAAGTACAACGTTTCTAAATCAAATCGGTATTAAACCGACTTGAAATTAGAAACCTGTAACGAGACCAACAGCGTAACCTTTGGTGCTGCTTGTAGCATCACCAGCGGTTGCGTAGATTGGACCAACTGCAGTCTTGTTGCCTTGACCGCCAGTTGCGTAAAGGTATGTTGTACCTTTGCTGTTCAAGTTATATTGCAAACCAATGTTCAGCATTGAAGCCTTGGTTGTTGCATTATTTTGAGCATAGCCTAAAGAAGCAATCAAAGTGTCGCTAACTTTTTGAGAAACGATACCGTAAAATACATTTACTTTGGTTGAAGCAGTAGCGGATGTATTTACGTCATGGCTGATATAACCAGCGCCGAGTGTTGTTGCGCCCATAGCATAGCTACCAGATACAGTCATACTGCTGTAGTTGGTTGAAGGTGCAGCTGCAGTACCTGCAGTGAATGTGCCGTCACGCTTTTGATAACCAGCGTTGATAGTTGCGTCACCCATTGCATAGCTAGCAGCATATGCATTGTACTTGCTGTCATTGGTGTCATTGGTGTTAGAGGTTGAACCTGTAACTTGGCTTAACACTTTAGCTGAGAAACCACCGATACTTGGTGTTGAGTAAGAAATTGCATTTGGAATAAAAAAGCCAGTTGATGCGTTGGCTGTAGCACCACCTGCACCAGATACGTTTGAGCCAGCTAAGCCCAACGAAGTAACGTAGAAAGATTGGTTGTTGGTGATAGCAGAACCACCAATTGCAGCACCGACGAATGGTGTAAATTGCAAACCAGCAGTTACTGTGCCGAATTCACCAGACAAGCTAGCGTTAGCTTTACGATTGAAAAAAGGGTTGCCAGCTGCTACACCACCGTTGGCACCGTTGTTGCCTGAGCCGAGGTCATAGCCTAATTCAAAGTTGGCAGAAGCTTTCATGCCGTTATCTAAGTCTTGGGAAGCATTTAAGCCCATGATGTTACCTGCCCAGCTACCAAAGCCACCAAAAGATGTTTTGCCGCCGTCAACTTGGCTTACGCCTGCGTCTACTACGCCATATACACTTGCTTGAGCCATTGCTGCGGTCGAAGCTACTAAAGCCAAGACTGCTAATGCAATTTTAGTATTTCTCATTTTTTAATCTCCAAAATAAGTGACTATGTAAAAAATCACTTATTTGGAAATTCAAACCGTCTAGTTACTGGACGGTGTAAAAAGTTGTTCTATTTCTTGAAGAAAAATAATATTTAGATTGATAAAAAAATATATTTCACCAAAAACAAAAAACCACCCTGAGGTGGTTTTTGTAGATCTAGACAGCTCGGGGGGATATCTAATTTGGCAGTAGATGCTGAATCTATTTTTGAGTTATCTTTCTCAACGTGGTCCACCGCTCTTTTTTAGCCTCTGGCCGAACACCTGCTAGCTTAGCCGCACTCAGAGCTTTTTCTATTTCTCGCCACTCCAACTTGTGTACCTCAGTTCCACCTAGAAAGGGTATGTCTGCGAGATGAGTGTTACCCCAAAATACCGATTCAGCCCAATATGGATCTGGAACAAGGTGGTATTCTTTAAGCTCCCATTTCTGACCAGTTTCTTCAACTATGCGACCAGCCGCTTTAGTGAAATCACGATTGTGCTGAGCCAAACGCTTCATCGGATCCCGAATCGTCACACCAATTTTGTATAAATTCGGATCCGATGGATGAGTCAATACGTATATAAATCCTTGTTTCATTTGGCGGCATTAAAATTGAGAGTGGTTTTTCGCTAATGTTAAATCCGTCGAGTACTAGCTTGCTCTTTTCGAATTTATCTTTAACTTAAATAGACAATCCAGATGAGAAAAAAACAAATTACACTTCAAGCAAAATTAAAACAAATAGTTCTCGCTATTAATTTTATAGCTTGTCCAATCGCTTTTGCCTATGATCCTTTAGATTGCCTTAACGATATATCAAAAATCGATCCAAAAATTATTGTTGGATTAGCTGTAAAACTTTGTTCTGGAGCATATTCGCCAGAACCAGTAAAGTGCTATGAAAAAATCGGTATTATCGACGACGGTATGATCAGAGGAATTGCGATTGACCTTTGTGCTGGTTCTATGGATGCTAATCAAACTACTGATTGTTATGTAAAAGCTGGCAAGGAAAAACTCAATAGAGGTTTGGCAGCAACACTTTGTGGCGTAAAAAAGATTGAAAAATAGTTGACGCCAAAATTGAACTGTCTGATCCTACAATTGCCACCGTCTAGTTACTAGACGCTTTGATTCATCGCAATAAATAAACCACCCGAAGGTGGTTTATTTATACCTCGTTGAACATAAGTGAAATCAACTAGAGTTGAGCGTTTACTGATCTCAATCTATTTCATCATTCTTCTAAAGCGTAATTTACATCTTGCTCTTGTAAGCGTAAAGATGCATGAGAATATTTCAAAAAATTTTCTTTATGCCTTCTGTAATACAAAAGTCCTTCTTTAATGCTTGCTACTGTTGCACCTTGTTCTAGCATCTTGTCCCACAGGTTCCAATCTTCTTGAGGATGAACGCCATCTTCATATCTTTTTTTGTAGCCAATTTTTTGTCCAAAATCTGTACGGTACATCATGGATCCATGATGCTGGCCTTGGCGA
>JAIXOW010000207.1 GCA_027486615.1 Oxalobacteraceae bacterium
CAGAGGAGAGTAAAAAAAACAGGCGGGGTGAGCATGATTGAAGTCATGTTAAGCATCACGATAAGTTTGCTTTCTTTAGCTCTACTTTTGAATATATTACAAATATTCAAAAGAAATACTAATCAAGTTAATGAGCATGCTTTCAATCAAATAAAAAACGCTAATCTTTTATATTTTATGGAGCGTGATATACGCATGGCAGGATATGGGTTCATACCCGTGAAAATAATAGGGTGTAACTTAAAGCGTTACTATGAAAAGAAACTAGACCCTCTTCTATTGCAGCCTATAGAGATTAAAGATGGTGAAAATGGGTCACATGATTCACTAAGAATTATGTACAGCACAAAAAATAAGCCAAATATACCTGCAGTGCTAATAAAAGAATTAAAAGCATCCAATACGATGCTGACTAATAATTCGCTAGAAATTAAACTGAAAGATTTTTTAGTCGTGCATGACAAAGGAAGTGATTGTTCTTTGGTGCAAGTAACTAGTATTGATGCAGAAAAAATTCGAATCAGTTTTAATAGTCAACAAAGCTCTTGGAATTCTGCGGCATTCACTGATGTATTTCCTGAAATCGGTTATCCAATAAATACAAGCCTAACTAATTTAGGTGATATAGCCGATATTACCTACAGCTTAAATAAATTTAATCAATTTGAGATTGCAAGTTATATGGGTTCAAATAACAGCATCAATAAACAAATAGTCAATTCAGACGTTATGAATTTTCAAGCTCAATATGGATTTGATGCAAGAGATGGAGATCAAGAATCACCTATGGTTACAAAGTGGTCTAGCAAAATTTTGGATATTAATAAGGACAATATTGTAGGTAATAGCGCAGATATAAAAAAAATAATAGCAATAAGAATTGCAGTTGTAGTTAGAAATCGAATTCCAGAACTGCCAGTAAATGGAATATGTAGCGCATCCACTAGTCCGAACTGGATGGCAGGTAATGAATTAAGTGGCGAATTAGAGTTAACCAATATCGATGTCAGTAAAAATACAGATAAAACTGAAGTTCCTAACTGGGCTTGTTATCAATACAAAGTAATGCAATCTGTCATACCTATAAAAAATTTAATCTGGTCTGAATAATGCAATGCCCACAAAAAGTTTTTAGGTTGCGGGGCTCTGGGTTAATTACTGCATTCGCCATCTTGAGCTTAATAAGTTTAGCTTTACTAGGTCTAATACGAACAGTTGAGACGAATATACTGATTATAGGAAATCATATTTATAAGCGCAGTACTCTCCACAGTACAGAAAAAGGACTACAAGCAGCAATTGAATGGTTAACACCGCGTGTGCAATCGAGTGAATTAAATTCCGACCGATATGACGATGGCTATTATGCAAGTTATGGAAGCGATGTCGTATTCAATAATAGAAGACTAGAGGGAGGTGCAATATTTATAGATTGGGATAATAGTCTTTGTGATGGTACGGATGCCGTATTCTGTTTAAAGCCAAAAAAAATAAGTAATACAGGCAGTGAAACGAATGAAATTCAATATGTGATACATCGACTATGTAAAACAAAAGGTAGTCCGGATGATGCTAGAAATAACTGCAAACGAAATGTAAAAAATTTAGACAATAGTCCGCAAAGAGGACAAATTAGTTATGGGCAAAGTATTAGATATTCAAATTCTGAATATTTATATTATGTCATTACAACCAGAGTGAAGGGCGCAAAAAATTCAATATCGATAGTTCAAACCATTGTGCATTTTTAATGATCAGATCTATTTTTAAAATATGAAAAATTGTAAAAAAATCTGTAGCTTTTTCAATTTGAATAAAGCCGTTCTATTTTTATTTTTACTGATTTACGGAATCGAAAAATCTCATGCACAATTGACAGATTTAGCACTAGCTCCAATCAACTTCACTGCTTCAAAAAATATTAAGCCTAACATATTTTTCATACTGGACGATTCAGGAAGTATGGCCTATAGCTTTTTAGGTAATGAGGTGTGGACGTATCTATATATTAATAAAATTGGTTATCGTAGTAGCCTATGCAATAAAATTTATTATGATCCTGAAGTGAAATATCAGCCTCCCATCGATGCAAATGGAAATTTATTTCCCAACATAGATTTTTTTAATGCACCCTTTGATGGTTATCAGGCGAATTCAATTAGGATAAATTTAAGCCAAGAGTTTATGGCATGGAGATCGAGATTTTCCAACCCTCCTACTCCGTCAAGTACAACTGACATGCGCAGTTTGCAAGACTGCAACGAATGTACAAGTAATGATAAAGCAAACGATCAAATTAGAAACATTCAAGAGTCAGCCTATTATTTTATATATAAAGGTAGTAATAAAGAAAAATTAGGTAATTACTCAATAGAAGATCAATGCAGAGATTATAGATTTGATACAGCTGCGACTTCAGGTAATGCGAACTGGGTAAAAGTCATCGTTGGTAATCAATCTGGTGTGAATGGAAGTGATGAAAGAATTAATTTTGCAAATTGGTTTAGTTATTATCGTACTAGGATGATGATGACTAAAAGTGTAATCGGCTATGTATTTTCAGCGCTTGATAATAACTATAGAGTTGGATTCTCCTCAATAAGTTACTCTGGCGTAGCACCCATAACAAATTCTAGAGGTAATTCTTTTTTAAATATAGTTGATTTTAATAGCGAGCAAAGAGCTCAGTTTTATAGAAAAATATATAACACCTTTCCTAGTGGCTCTACTCCTCTACGTGCTGCTTTATCAAAAGCTGGTCAAATATACGCCGGACGATTAATTAGTAGTGAAAATGATCCTGTGCAGTTTTCATGTCAAAAAAATGTCAGTATTCTTTTTACAGATGGATTTTGGACTACCTCTGGAGAGACTAGTACTTATGGTCCATTTCAAATCGATGGCATAACCGAGGTAGGTAATCAAGATAAGGATTTACCCGCACTTAAAGGCGAAGGGTCTACAGTATGGAGTAATAGCTTGGCTGATGTCGCAGCTTATTACTATGAAACTGACTTACGCACACCTGCCTTAAATAATTGTCGTGGTGATAAAAATGTCTGTGAAAATAATGTACCTCTAGCTAAAGATGGAACTGGTAAAAATTTTCAAAATATGATTACTCATACTGTGGGATTAGGCGCAAAAGGTTTACTTAATTATCAAGATAATTATGAGACTGCTCTAAGCGGTGATTTTTATGACATTAAAAATAGGATAAGGGGTTGGCCAGTTCCTACTGCTAATAATGATCAAGCAAAAATTGATGATCTCTGGCATGCAGCTGTGAATAGTGGTGGCAAATATTTTTATGTGAATGATAGTAAAAATTTAATTCAAAAACTAAGTGAAACTTTAACTGTTATTCAAGCCAAAGAAGGATCTGCAGCAGCGGCAGCTAGTAGTTCTCAAGAGCCAGTTCAGCGTAATAATATGGTGTATATAAGTAGTTATCGTAGCTTGGCTTGGGATGGCGATATAGAAGCAAGAGACATCACGTTATCATCAGTAGGTGTAAGTGCAGAACTAAAATGGTCGGCACAAAATGAATTAGATAAAGTAGTGGCTAAGTCACCAGATGATAGAAAAATTTATTATTTTTCTAAAGATGTCGCTAGAAAATTAAAAGAGTTTAAATGGAATGTGCTGAATGCTGAGGAGAAAAAATTATTTACATTCAACTGTAAAGCTAAGCCCTTTCCCTTAACTCAATGTAATTTTCTCAATGCATTGAATCAAGACATACTATCTGAAAAAGATTTTGTTGATTATCTGCGTGGTTCTAGGCTATACGAAAATAAAGAAAATAATACGCGTCGTTTATTTCGTAGTCGTGAGCATGTGCTAGGAGCGATTATTAATGCTAAGCCTCTATTTGTAGGTATGCCTGCATTTAACTACATTGACAATAATTATTCTGAATTTAGAGATTCCAAGCAAAATGCTCGACAAGCCATGATTTATGCAGCTGCAAATGATGGGATGTTGCATGCATTTAATGCGGATAATGGAAAAGAAGAATGGGCATTTATTCCCTCAGCTGTTTTGCCTAATCTAGTGCAGTATGCTGATTATAAATTTTCAGATAATTTCAGCTATTTGCTTGATGGTTCACCTGTAGCAGGCGATATTTGTCCTTCAGCACCTACTACGCAGTGTGAGGCAGATAAGTGGAAAACGATATTGGTGGGCGGTATAGGTGGCGGAGGCCGTCAGTTCTATGCTTTAGACATTACAGATCCAAAAAATCCACAAGCTCTTTGGGAATTTGATACCTTGCAAGATAAAAATCTTGGCTATGCTTATGGGAATCCCATTATCACTAAACAAGCGAATGGTCAGTGGATAGTCGCCTTAACTTCAGGCTATAACAATGTTAATCCTGGGGATGGCAAGGGCTACTTATATATCTTAGATGCTGCTTCAGGAAGATTATTAAAGACTATTCCGACTAACTCAGGTTCACCAACTTCACCTAGCGGTCTAGCGCAAATTAATTCTTGGATCAACAGTATTTATGACAATACTTCATTGCGATTTTATGGCGGAGATTTAAATGGCAAGCTGTGGCGCTTTGACAATAACAATATCATTCCACCAGCAGGTGAAGAGGCTGTTGAAATCGCGAGTTTGACTTATGCGGACAAACCTCAGCCCATTACTATTAAACCTGAATTATCTGAAATAAAACATAGTGGACTGAGTATCCCTGTCGTCTCAATAGCTACAGGTAAGTATTTAGGATTTTCCGATATTGGTGATACGTCCGTACAGTCTGTCTATACATTTAAAGATAATTTGAGTTCTGTAGGGCTAGGCAAAATAAGTGATAGAACCGATATAGTCAAGTTATCAATGTTGAATGTTGCTAACGTTACGCCCCCTCAGAAAACGGTCGATGAGCAAAATATAGATTGGATATTAAAAAGTGGTTGGTCTTTGGATTTGATCGTGGGAGATAAAAAAACTGGTGAACGTGTGACATTAGATATAGATCAGCAATCTGGCGTTTTGCAATTTATATCTAATGTGCCATCGACAACGCCTTGCGTTTTTAATGGGGAAAGTTGGTTTTATAATGTAAATTATAAAAACGGTACTTATGTCAGTACTGCTAAAAATAATGCAATTGGAACAAAGTTGCCGGTTAATTCTTTAGTAGCTGGAGTTAAATTAATTACTAAAAATAATAAACTTATCACAGTACTGA